>CAVCCX010000024.1:0-28284 GCA_963600815.1 Bacteroides uniformis
ATGCCGATCTTTTCGAATACGGCCGGAAAGATCTATGTCCTCATCGGCAAGAAGGGAGACCTGAAGTCAATCGGATTCTACGATGAGAGGCATATGCTGACAAAGACGATTCGCCTGGATCATTCGGATGGCCCAAACAAAGGCGCCCATGTCCATTTAGGAGATGCTAGGTCGCATGTGAGTGGGAATTCGCTCCCCTTAAATGAAGAAGAAATCGAAATTGTTAAGACGGCAACAAGAATCTACGAGGAATGGAGGAAAAAAGAAAATGCTCAGCGATGATTTTGCCTATGTATGGGAAAGGGAAAGAAAATGGGAAGACTGGTACTATGAAGAAATCGTCAATAGCGAGATGTATAAGACCTTGTTGTTTTCGTATGAAGGACGATATTATCAGTATGAACCAATCGGGTACAAGGCCGGTGAAATGTTCAATGGAAAAAAGGTCGTTGAGGATTCCTATTTGTTCTTATTCTTCGATGATCGGGAAAACGGGCATTCTGATGCATTCTTCAAGGCGACATGCTATGATTCCTTCAAACAGGCCGTGGATGAGGCCGAGATCGTTCCTGGGAAGACACTGAAGGATATCTGGTACGATCCGGATGGTGAGTACATTGATTTCATGTGAGGATTCATATTGTCTTTTTGAAAACGATGGATAATCGCATTTTTGGCTATAAATGGAACTTGCTCTCTCATCTGAAAAATGAAAATCATCTTTTCAAAGCCATGGATTTTTCCTATAATTTGACCATATTTATAGAAGAAAGAAGAGGAACGAAAATGAGAGAACTGCATTTGCATCTGGATGGCTCATTGAGGCCCAAGACGGTCTTTGAACTCTATTGTGAAGAAAAGATTGTTCCTCCCTGTGAGGATGCTTTTTTGATGAAGAAGATACTGACGGCAAGTTCGGATACCAAAAATCTTGAAGAACTTCTTCGGGCTTTCCGGATTCCCATTCGTGTTCTTCAAAGGGAATACGCCCTGAAAAGAGTATCTGAGGAACTCGTGGGGGATCTAGCGAAAGCGGGAAATGAATATGCCGAGATTCGCTTTGCTCCCCAATACTCGACAAAGGAAGGGCTGAGTCAGAGTCAAGTCGTGGATGCTGTGATATCCGGAGTGAAAGAAGGTATGAAGAAGAATCCATCCATCGAGGTCAAGCTTCTTTTATGCATGATGCGAGGCGGAACAAAAGAAATGAATCGAGAAACTGTGGAAGTTGCCCATCGATATTTCGGAAATGTCGTCTGTGGAATCGATTTGGCTGGTGATGAGAGTCATTATCCCTGTTCTCTCTATGAGGATGAATTTGCTCTTGCGAGAAGCTATGAAATTCCTTTTACGATCCATGCCGGAGAATGCGGAAGCATTGAGAATGTCAGAGACGCCATCAAATATGGAGCAAGAAGACTTGGCCATGGTGTTTCATTGATACAGGATAAGGAACTTATGCATATCGTCAGGGAAGAAGGGATTTTCATCGAATGCTGTCTGACGAGCAATCTTCAGACAAAGGCTGTGATAGATATCAGAAAACATCCGATTCGTGAATTCTTTGATTCTGGCATCCGTGTCAGTCTCAATTCAGATAATATGACTGTGTCGGATACTGATATCCAAAAAGAAAGAAAAATAGCCAAAGACTCTCTCTCATTCACGGATGAGGAATTGTCCATCCTTGATCGATACAGTCTCGAAGCATCGTTTTAGCATTCGAAGACCTCTTTCTTTTGCAATTGAAAAATGGCGCCTTTCTTGGCACCATTTTTCTACTGAACGGAAGTTCTTTTAGTTTATCGTCATCTCGGATTTTTCTGTTTTTACAACGACTTTCACGTTGTCCTTGGCTTCCTTATCGCTTTGAACCTGAAGCTTTATTGTGATGGGTTCTTTTTCGGTTTCGTTTTTATCGGCATCCTTTTTCTTTTTTTCGTATGGGTATTTGATTGCTCTGACTCCGTTTCTGGCCATGAAGAAGATGGTCGCAAAGGCGACAGGGAACGCACTGAAGAAGACAAATGTCCTTCGCAAGTCCTTATCAAATGGATAGGTAAAGCCGGCGATGATGATTTCCATTCCGACAAAGAGGAGGAATAATAGACCGGCAAAGATGAAATAGAGAAATGGTTTCACATTCAGTGTATCTTCTTTTTTGTATATCTGGATTTCACCATAGAGGGAACAAAAGAGAATGCAGAGCGGAAGAATATCATCGAATAGGATGTTGCCAAGGGCATGTTCATCGATATCAGGATATTTGTAACCGCCAAAAGCGATGAAGGGCAAGGCGATGTAGGCAAGCATATAGAATGCCAAGAAGGCAAAGAAGGTTCCGATACCAAAAAGAATGCAATTCTTATACTTTGACTGATTGATTTTGTTTTTGATCATAGATCTCACAATCCTCTTTTCTTAGGAATAGTCTATCACTCGTATTTTTTACTATCAAGAAGATTGACGATTTAATATACGTTTTTTGTATTCTGTAGAATGCGTAATGTTTTCAATTCTGTGTTGCTGATATACTTTTTATTCACAAAAAAACGACCGACATTTCCTTTTTAGGAAAAATTCCCGATTTGCAGATGCGTGGTGAAAAGTCCCTGGATTTCGGGCTTTTCCGACAATTCGACACAATAGTTCATCCATTTTTTGACTCAAGCCTTCACTTTCATGAAACTTTCATCAATTCTGCCGGTACTCCCTTATGGGTTGTATAGGATTCTGAAGTTCTTTATATTATGACTGGATATGCTCTATCGCATAAGAATTGTTTCGAAATGAAATTCATTAAGAATTTGTAAAAAGCATTTATTTTAATCCTACCGATTCGCACTCCAGAAAACGATTGGAAGTGCAACGAATCTGATTTTGATATGACTCTTCAGGGGCCAAAACATACTACAAGAACAACTGTGAGCAGCCTACAAAAACCACGCATGTGCAAATCGGGACTTTTAGGAAAATTCATCGGTCGCTTTGAAAGATTAGTTCTTGTTGTCAGATGAGAAGATGAGTTTGTTTCCATCGCTGGAAAGATGGACGCTCTTATAGATTTCTCCGGAGATGATCTTGGTGGCAATCGGTGTTTCGATATTCGACTGGACATAGCGTCGGATCGGTCTAGCACCATAGACAGGATCATAGGAGTGTTTGTGGATATATTCGACTGCTTTCTGATCATAGGTGAGAGTAATCTGCTTATTTTCGAGTCTTCCTTTGAGCTGATTGAGGAATTTTTCGACAATCTTGTCGACCACATCCTCGCCGAGCGAATTGAAGAGAACAATCTCATCGATTCGGTTGAGGAATTCCGGACGGAAGGATTTCTTCAACAGATCCATGACCTGGTCCTGCTGCTTCTTTCCGTTTCCAGAGAGAAGGTATTCGCTTCCCAAGTTGGAGGTCATGATGATGATCGTGTTGGTGAAATCGACCGTTCTTCCCTGTCCATCGGTGAGTCTTCCGTCATCGAGAACCTGAAGAAGAATATTGAAGACGTCGCTGTGAGCTTTTTCGATTTCATCAAAGAGGACAATCGAATACGGCTTTCTTCGCACGGCTTCGGTGAGTTGTCCGCCTTCCTCATAGCCGACATAGCCAGGGGCGGCACCGATGAGTCGGCTGACAGATTCCTTCTCCATATATTCCGACATGTCGATACGGACAATCTGCTTTTCGCTGTCGAAGAGCTGTTCGGCAAGTGCTTTGGCAACCTCGGTTTTACCGACACCGGTCGGACCTAGGAAGAGGAAACTTCCAATCGGTCTGTTCTGGTCGCTGAGTCCGGCTCTGGAGCGGACGATGGCTTCGGAAATCTGCTTGAGAGCGATATCCTGTCCGATGACACGATGCTCAAGTTCATCCTTGAGGGTTAGGATCTTTGTCGATTCGCTCTTGGTGAGCTTGCTCACCGGGATGCCCGTCTGGACAGAGATGACCTGTGCGACGGTTTCATCCGTCACCTTATCGGAAAGAAGCGAGGATTCCTTGGCATTTTTCTGCAGGACAGAGAGTTTTGCTTGCAATTCAGGGATATCCTTATTCTGCAATCTTGCGGCCTTATTGTAGTCGGCATCCTGCATCGCCTTCTGCAAGTTGAGCTTTGCGATATCGAGCTGCTTCTTGATGTCTTTCTGCTTCTCGGATTCGCCTTTTTCTGTCTGCCACTGGGTGGTCAGGACATTCTTTTTCTCTTTGAGTTCCGAAATGTCTTTTTCCATTTCGGAGAGTCTCTTCTTGGCGGTTTCGGATTCATCCTTCTTTAAGGAGACTCTTTCGATTTCCAGCTGCATCAGCTTTCGATTGACTTCATCGAGTTCCTCCGGCATCGTATCGATCTGCATTCTGACCTTGGCGCAGGCCTCATCGATGAGGTCGATGGCCTTGTCGGGAAGATAACGATCGGTGATGTATCTCTTGGAAAGCGTCACTGCGGCGATGATGGCATCATCGCTGATTTCGACGCCGTGATGCTGTTCATATCGATCCTTGATGCCACGAAGAATGGCGATCGAATCATCGATGGACGGCTCATCGACCATGACTTTCTGCATACGTCGGGCGAAAGCCGGATCCTTTTCGATGTATTTTCGATATTCATTGAGCGTGGTGGCACCGATGCAGTGGAGTTCGCCTCTGGCGAGCATCGGCTTGAGGATATTTGCCGCATCCAAGGAAGAATCGCCTCCAGCGCCTGCACCGATGATGGTGTGGATTTCATCGATGAAGAGAATGATTCTTCCTTCCGAGGAAGCAACTTCCTTCATGACGGCCTTGAGCCTCTCTTCGAATTCACCGCGGTATTTCGCGCCCGCGATGAGCGACCCGACATCCAATTCCCAGACCGTCTTGTCCTTCAAGGTCTCGGGAACATCGCCTTTGAAGATACGCCAAGCGAGTCCTTCGACAACGGCGGTCTTTCCGACACCTGGATCACCGATCAGAACCGGGTTGTTCTTGCTCTTTCGAGAGAGAATCTCCATGATTCTTCTGATTTCGTCATCTCTTCCGATGACGGGATCAATCTTGCCGGATGCGACATCCTTGACGAGGTCTCGACCGTATTTCTTCAGGGCCTCATATTGGACTTCAGGATTGTCGGATGTGACATGATTATTTCCACGGATCTGAAGGATGGCTTTCTTGAAGTTCTCCTTGCTGTAGTTTCCCACATTCTGTGTCAGTTTCAGAATCAGGGAATGACGGGTGTCGAACTGGGCAAGAAGAAGATGCTCCACGGACATATAGTCATCCTGCATCTCCTTCTGATATTTGGTGGCATTGTAGAGGACGTTCTTCACATCGCTCGAAGAGTCGATATCTCCTTCGCTTGTCGTCTTTACGGAATTATGGATATATTCATCAATCTGCTGGGAGACAGTCTTCACATCGATGTCGAGTCTTTTTAGGACATTGACATACATGCTGTCCTCCTGGTCATACAAGGCACGCAGCAATTCAGGCACGTCAAAACTTGGAAGATGATTATCTTTGCTGATTTGAATTCCTTTATTGATAGCGTCGATGACTCTGTTTGTATATTTTTGTTCTTCAGCCATAATGCTTTCCTCCTTTTTATACGTTCATATTATACCACGAAATTTAGCACTTGCAATATGAGAGTGCTAAAAATGTTGTTTCTATTCCTTTGGTGGAACAAAAACTTTATAATCTATCTCTGGAGGTATCCTATGCCCATCTGGTCTATTTTTGTCATCATTTTCCTGTTTCTTGTCTTTTTCTATCTTGCAGCTGGAATGATTCTGACTTTTCTATTGAATCGAAAAATCTTTGGTGTCCGGACAAATGACCCATCGCATGGTGTTTATGTCCATTTTGAGGACTATCCGAGTCTGAGTCGGATTCCTTATGAGACGGATTTTCAAGGTGAAGAAATACGAGGCTATATATATAAGGATAAAGAAGTCACACAAAAAAAAGGCTTTATCATCCTGAGCCATGGCATGTTTGGAAGCCATGTGCAGTATTTGGTGGATGTTGCCTATCTAGCGAAAGCGGGCTATGAAGTCTGCTGCTATGACCAGTATGGTGTCGGACTTTCTTCTGGAGAGAGCATCGTCTCTCTGCCACATGGGATTACTGTGCTTGAGAAAGTCATTCAGGATGTCGAAGAAAGAAATCTTTTCCATGGTCTTGACTTGATTCTCTATGGCCATTCCTGGGGAGCCTATTGTTCTTTGGGTGTCTTGAAGAACCATCCTGAAATCAAGAAGGCAGTCTTACGAAGCGGACCTTGCAAACCCGGCCTTGCCGGACTAAGGATTCTCTATCATCAAAATAGATTTCTCTACTATTTCCTTTTCCTGATTCTTCCTTCCTGTCTGAAGATTCTTTCTTCCTCGAGTGCGACTGTCGACTGCACAAGGAAAATCAAAAAGAATACCTCGACGGAGATTCTTGTCGTCTATGCCAAGAATGATCCTATGGTCGATGAAAGAAATTCGCAATACCGATATTTCATGAAGCATCCCCAGAAGAATGTCCATCTTCTTTTGACCGAAAAAGGACTTCACAATTCTATCATCACGGAAGAAAGTTATCATGCCTTCTTATCGAAGGCAAAGGAATACCGCGAAATCGAATCCATTCTGGATGAAACAGAAAAAGCCCGGAGAAAGGAAGAGTTTTCTTCTTCCCTGGACCGGGCAAAGATGGTCATCTATTCTAAAGAGGTGAAAGAAGGAATTCTTTCCTTCCTGAACTAGTACTTCAAGACAGCGTAGAGTTTCTTTCCGCGCTTGATGAAGACATATCCGCCATCCAGAGCGTCATTCTTGGAAATCTTGGCTTCGAGGTCCGTGACTTTCTCGCCATTGACCTTGACAGCGCCATTCTTGACAAATTCTCTTGCCTCACGCTTGCTTGAGGCAAGTTTTAAGTTGACAAGGCAATCAAGAAGTGGAACTTCCTCAGTGGCATTTTCGACAACAAGGCCATCGGTGAGCTGGGAGAGTTCATTGCCGGAAAGGCCTTTGAAGGAATCAGTGAACAAAGCAACAGACATCTTTAGGCAGGTGTCGGCAGCCTCAGCACCATGCAGCTGACTGACAATGACGCGGGCAAGCTCCTTCTGTCCATTTCGGAGTTCAGGATGTTCGAGATGGTTCTTGACGATTTCGTCGATTTCCTCAATCGGACGGTCATCGAAGATATAGAGATATTTTCTGACATCGGCATCGGAGACATTCATGAAATACTGATAGATATGATATGGGGTGGTCATGCTCGAATCGAGATAGAGGGCACCAGATTCGGATTTTCCGAACTTTTTTCCCTGGGAATCGGTGATGAGACGGATGGTGAAGACTTCACAGGGAACGTCGCTTCCATCTTTTCTTCTTACGAAATCCAAGGCAGAAGTCAGATTTCCCCACTGATCGCCACCGCCAATCTGGATGTTGCAGCCTTCAGTTTCATACAAATGGGCAAAATCGCCGCTCTGCAGAATCATATAGGAGAATTCGGCATAGGAAATACCGACTTCAAGACGGCTCTTGACGATATCTTTGCTGAGCATGTATCCGATCTGGAAGTTCTTTCCATAATCTCTCAGATAGGTGATGACATCCGTCTTGCTCCACCAGTCGTAGTTATTGATGATGATGCCTTTTTTCGGATCGGTTGTATCGATGTATTTGGATAACTGAGCCTTGATGGCATTGGCGTTTTCCAAGACCTGGTCGCGGGTGAGGAATTTTCTTTCGGATTTCTTTCCGCTCGGATCGCCGATCATTCCGGTTGCACCACCCAAGACGGCGATGACGCGATGTCCAGCCTTCTGCAGTCTCTGGAGCGTGCGGATCATGATGAAATTGCCTAATTGCAATGATTTTGCGCTCGGATCGAACCCACAATAGATGGTATGAGGGGTCGCTAACAATTCCTGAATTTTCTTTTCATCGGAAAAAGAATCGAGAAGTCCTCTTTTTTCCAAATCTGTCAAAATATCTGTCATAAAATGACCTCCGTATTGTTTCTAGCCCTATAAGTATATACTAGTTTTTTTCTTTTTTCTATGAAAATAGATGGTTTCGCCTCTCTTGTCATATAAGGCTAGGAAGAAGAAAGAGAATCAGCAAAGGAAGAGAAAGAAGAATGGGTAAAAGGTAGGATGGAAAATCACTTTCTTTCTTCTTTCCTTCCTTTTCATATTCCTCCAAAAGAGAGTGGAATCTTTTCAGATCTTCTCGATTGGTCTCTTCCTCCGAATGAAGGAAACGGACAAGTTCATCCAAAAGGAGGTTCTCCTTTCTGGAATTCGTGATCTTGAGGTCGAGTGGAGTGCTCGGATTTTCGATATAGTCGGAAAGCCGGTCCTTCAGATTGGAAAGATGGATGTTGTCATAGGCCAGCCTGAATCCTTGCCAATAAGAATTCAGAAGGGTCGAAAAATGATAGAAGGAAGAAAGAAAATCAAGCAGTTCCTTTTTCTCGCATTCCGACTTTTTGGCTTCCTTTTCTTTTTCCATGCTCGGAAGGAAAAGAAAATAGAAGGCAAGGGAAAGAACAATGCAGAGGGCAAAGAGGATGATTTTCTTTGTCAATAGGCTCAGCATGATTCCAAGAATGGCAAATAGGATAAGGAAGAGAAGGAGAGTCGATGAACTCTTCTCGCTTTTCGTCTTCGTCTTTTTTTCTTTTTTGGATATGAAATTCATTTTAGATTCTCCATTTTCTTATAGGCAAGAACGTGATTCGACACATAGAGAAGGAAGAAGAGGGATATCGAAAGAAGCAGGGGAAGAAAACCGGAAAAAGGATTCGTTTTCTTTATGGCCAGAAAGAGAATCATGAGGAAAGGAAAAAGAAGAGAAAGACCGATACCGATTTTCTTTTCTTCTTCGATTCTTCTTTCTTTCTTCTCGAGTGAATCGATTTCCTGGTTGAGGGTCTTTCTTAACTCATGGTAGTTGAGAAGAAAGGCCTCGTTCTGTCTGTCCTTCTCGACGATGAAGTCGAAATATTTCTGATAGGAAAACATCTTCAGGGAATTCTCATTGGAGAGTTCATCATAGGGAATGGTTTTCTGATAGGAGATGAGATAGCGGCTGGAGGATTCATAGCTGGACCTTATCGGCATGCTTTTTTCGATTCCCTTGATGAAGGAATCAAAGAAGCAGTAGGAAGAAATCTTCAAGTCGACGGCCATTTTGCTTTCCTCTTCCTTCTTCATTAGATAGAGGACAAGAAGAGAGAGGATGAGGAAAAGACAAAGAGAAAGAATGAGATTGCCAAAGAGAAAATAGGATTCGAAGGAAAACGAAAAAAGAAAGAAAAATTCGAGCTTGTTCTTTTTTGCAATGTCTAAAAAAGAATTCATAAAAAAGGCCTCCTATAAGAGTATTGTCATCTAGGAGGCTGTTTTTTCGGAATCATTTGAGAATTTCAAGAAGAATCGAGTCCATCGTATAGAGATATTCTCTCTTGATGGAGAAGAAACCGTCTTTGACTTGGGTATATTCCCGGACTTTTTCGATCTCTTTCTGATAGGAGCGAAGGAAATCCTTCTGAAAGCGTTCCTTGAAGAGGGAAAGCGAAAATCCCTTCACAAGACGCAGATTGAGCATGAGGAATTCGAATTCCTCATCTTTCGAGGTGAGTGTTTCTTCACTTCGGTTGTATTCGCCCTGGACATAGTGCTGGATGGAGCGGGTGTTTGTATAGCGGGTGTTCTTGATATATCCGCTCGCCGAGACACCGGCTGCATAATAGTGTTCATCTCTCCAGTAGGTGAGATTGTGCTTGCTTTCATAGCCTATAAGAGAAAAGTTGGAGACTTCATATCTCATATAGGAATGCTTTTCCAATTCGAGAAGAAGAAAATCATACATGCTGCGGTAGGTTTCTTCCTTGATGGGTGGCAATTTCTTTTGGTAGAGAAGAGTGCCTTCCTCAATCTGCAGAGAATAATAGGATAGATGCTTCGGCTGGAGGGAGAATGAAAACTTCAGATCTTCCTTTAAGTCATCCATGGTCATGGCCGGCAGGCCATAGATGAAATCGAGATTGTAGTTGCTGATTCCGAGATCATTGAGATTCTTTACGCATTCCTTTACATCAGAAAGGGTGTGATTGCGGTTGAGAAGTCTCAGGGTTTCCTCTTTCACGCTCTGGACACCAAGGGAAACGCGATTGACGCCATATTGAGCAAGAACTCTGATTTTTTCTCTTGTCAAGGATTCTGGATTGGCTTCCAAGGTGAATTCGTCCAGGGAGTGAAAGTGACTTTGTAGATAACTTAGAAGATATTCGAGTTCCTCTTTTGTCAGACAGGATGGGGTTCCTCCGCCGATATAGATGGTCTTCAGGGAATCGTCTTTTATCTTCAGGGAATCGATTTCCTTGATGAGGGCATCAAGATAGACTTGATGATCAAAGGAAGAGGAATACATCTTGGCAAAATCACAATACGAGCAGATCTTGTCGCAGAAGGGAATATGGATATAGAGTGCTTCAGTCATCTTGTTGGTTTAGGGAATCATCTTCAAAAGAGAGTTCCGGTTTTTCTTCTCCGATGGTCGGAAGAGGGGTATAGACGAATTTCTTTCCGATGAGAAGCTTCTTATAGAATCCGCGGCTGGCGAGATCTTCCATGCTGGTTCTGGCTGTCTCATAGACGGTGTTTTCGCTCTTCTTGAATTCCTCGATGGCATAATTCAGTCCGATGGTGCAGTGTCCAGCATAGAAATGCGCCTGTCTTTTCTTCAGAAATGGATAGATTTCCCTGAGTTTCCTAGCCCTGGCTTCGATGGTCTCGCTCGAATCGCTTCTCGGGAAAGAAGGAAGGGCGAGATCTTCTTTTATCGTCCGGACTGGAATATCATTCGGATGGAGTGTCTCGTTTTTCTTTTCTTCGCTCTCTTTCTTCAGATCGACATTCTCTATGAGAAGCTCATCCAAAGTTTTTTTAATCTGCTCGAGAGACTGAATTTCAAAGGGGATGAAACGGGTAAGCGTATAGGTCAAGTCGAGACTCTCCTCGCTGATCTTGAGTTTCTCGAAGACAGCCTTCGAGGAGGAAAAGCATATGGATTCGAAATCGAGACAGAAACCAATGGTGGAGAGATGATTCTGATAGAGGAAGGCCTTGGAAAGAAGGGCGGCCGTCTCTTCATTGCAGTATTCGAATGGACGGACGGAGAAGAAGAAATAGGGAATCGTCAAGGCCCTTAGGATGCTCGGAATCTCTTCCTGCTTCAGAAAGGCGAGGAACTGATTCATCATCTCCGGAATCTTTTCCATGGAAACCGTCTTCAAGGAGGAAACAACATCCTTCGTATTATTTTTGCGATAGACGATGGTTGGATTTTCCTTGCTGTCTCCAGAGAGGATCGCATTGATTTTCTCAATGTCCTTCAGATTCAGGCTTTCGAGGCTCGAAGCATAATTGAGAGCATCCAGATACGCCTTCAGCGGATAGAAAAGTGAAGGAATGTTTTCGATTTTTCCCTGAATCAGGTTTCTCAGTGTGGAATCCTGTACGCCGATATGGTTCTTATAGGCAAGACGCGCTAAAAAGAAAGTCTTTCGCTGAAGGAAGAATTCCTTCTTCAGGTCTTCTTTCAGTTGGCTATAGCGGACAAGCTGTTCCATGCATTCTTCCTGGAAATGATAGGCAAGAGCAGAAAAAGAACGGGTCAGACAGATTTTGTAGGCCCAGTTCTGATCGTTGCGGATCTCGGTTTCGGTATCATAAAAGGAACGGTAATGAAGAACCTTTTCATAGATGGAATCGATATTCTCTAGATTGTATCTAGCCTTGACTTCCTCCTTGGTGGCATAGACGGTTTCCGAGAAGTCATATCCGATGTTGATTTCACTTTTTGGCATACCGCTATTATATAACATGGAGGATGAAAAATACTAATTCTTTACTATTTTTTCTTCAATGAAAAAGAAGAGAATCGCAGTGGATCCTCTTCTGGATGAAAATCAGTTGTAGCTGGAATCGTCGACGGTGAGCATGGCGATGAAGGCTTCCTGCGGAACCTGGACCTTTCCGAATTCCTTCATTCGCTTCTTTCCACGCTTCTGCTTTTCGAGCAGTTTCTTCTTTCTGGAAATATCGCCACCATAGCATTTGGCAAGAACGTCTTTTCTCACGGCCTTGATATCGCTGCGGGCGATGACCTTCGAGGAAAGACAGGCCTGGACCGGGATTTCGAACTGCTGTTTGGGGATGACATCCTTGAGCTTGTCGACGACCGCTCTTCCTCTTCTATAGGCATTTCCAGAGAAGACGATGGTCGTCAGTGCATCCACAGGCTCTCCATTGAGAAGAATATCCATTCTCACGACATCGCTCGATTCATAGCCGATGAGCTCATAGTCGAGGGAAGCGTATCCCTGGGAAACGGATTTGAGTCTATCGAAGAAATCGAAGACGATTTCACTTAACGGCATCTTGTATTTCAGAGTGACGCGGGTTTCATCGATGTAGTTCATGACATCAAAGATGCCTCGTCTGTTCTGGCAGAGGGTCATGACATTTCCGACGAATTCTTTGGGAACCATGATGTTGACGTTGCTGAAGGGCTCCAACGTTTCCTTGACTTTCGTCTTGTCTTTTGGGAATTCGGCTGGGTTCTGAATCATCTTGACACTGCCATCGGTATAGTGGACTTCATAGACGACCGAAGGGGCTGTGGCCATCAGATCGAGATCGAATTCCTCTTCAAGTCTCTCCTGGACGACCTCCATATGAAGAAGGCCTAAGAAACCGCAGCGGAAGCCACTACCTAGGGCGATGGATGTCTCCGGCTCATAGACCAAGGCAGCATCATTCAAGGAGAGCTTATCCAAGGCGGCATGGAGATTTTCGAAATCCTTGTTGTCGCTCGGATAAAGTCCGGCGAAGACCATCGGCTGGGTCTTGCGGAAGCCTTTCATCGGTTCCTTGGCCGGAATGAGATTGTTGGTGATGGTATCGCCGACCTGAACATCCTTGATGTTCTTGATCGAAGCGGCCAGATAGCCGACTTCACCGGCACAAAGAGAATCCTTTCTCTGTTCCTTAGGCGTGCGGATGCCAAGTTCGGTGACCTGATAGACATCACCCGATTGCATGAATCGGATTGAATCTCCGACTTTCACGCTTCCTTCCACAACGCGGATCAGGGTGATGACGCCCCGGTAGGAATCGAACTTCGAATCGAAGATGAGGGCCTTCAAAGGAGCGTTGACATCTCCATTTGGTGCAGGAAGATCCTTCACGATGTGTTCGAGAAGGTCTTCGATTCCAATGCCGGTCTTCGCGGAGACGCTGATGACTTTATCTGGATCGATATCCAGAGTGTCGATCAGTTCCAATTGGCAGCGTTCGACGTTCGCACTCGGCAAATCAACTTTATTGACCACAGGAAGGATGGTCAATCCGTTATCGATGGCTAGATACCCGTTTGCCAAGGTCTGTGCCTGGACGCCCTGGGTGGCATCGACAATCAGAATGGCACCTTCACAGGCGGAGAGGGAACGGCTGACTTCATAGGTGAAATCGACATGCCCTGGAGTGTCGATCAAATTGAAGAGATAGGTTTCGCCATCCTTGGCCTTGTAGGTGACGGAGACGGCGTTGAGCTTGATGGTGATGCCTCTCTCTCTTTCGATTGCCATGTCATCCAAAAGCTGTGGCTGGAGGTCTCTTAGTTCGACAGCGCCAGTCTTTTCCAAGATGCGATCGCAGAGGGTGGATTTTCCATGGTCGATATGGGCAACGACACAGAAATTGCGGATATGTTTTTGATCAAAGTTCATTGTTGTCTTTCTCCTTCCAAAATTGTCGAAGAGCGGCTTTCACCTGGGAAGGTGAAACAACGCGGATGAAGTCTGGATAGACTTCCTTGAAGATTTTCTGATAAAGGGATTGGGAAAAGCGCGAGTCGATATAGAGGATGAATCCCTTGTCCTCCTTGGTGCGGATGACTCTTCCGCCCGCCTGAAGAATCTTATTGATTCCCGGATACGTATAGGCGTAATGGAATCCTTTCTGTCCGTTCTCATCCTTTGAGAAATAGTTCTTCAGATGGTTTCTCTCAAATCCGATCGAAGGAAGTCCCGCGGAGATGATGATGGCACCAATCAGCCTATTTCCCACGAGGTCGATGCCTTCCGAAAAAACGCCGCCTAGGACGAGTAGCCCGATGGTCGTCTTGTCGGGGTTCGATTCGAATTTGGAAAGGAACTCGGCTCTTTCCTGCTCCTTCATGCTTCTAGATTGTATCACGAGCGAGGTGTTCTCGAAATGGTCCTGCATGAAAAAACTGGCGAGCTGCTCAAGATAGTCGAAGCTCGGACAGAAGATGAAATAGTTTCCCATCTTCTGCTCGATGGCATTCCTGCAGAGGGAATAGACCGAATAGAGGGTCTCATTTCGATCCTGATACCTCAAAGAGAGTCTCGTATCGAGGAAGACTCTCCGGTTTTCCATCGAGAATGGAGAATGCAGGAAGAGATGATTGTCCTCTTTTATCTCTCCGGCAAGAAGGTCGATATAGTATTCCTTTGGAGACAAGGTGGCAGAAAAGAAGGTGGTGGAGGAAAAATAGTCCGTGCATTCCTCGATAATCTTTCTTGAGTCGAGATTGCTGATTTTGATGGATGTGATTTCATTCTTTGCGTTGAGGCGGCAATAGATGAGATATTCCCCTTCATATTCCTTGGCATTGCAATAATTCGCAAGGATCGAGAAGGAATTGGCAAGATAGAAGAAATTGAGCATGTTCTCATCGATGATGAGGGCAAATTTCTTTAAGGATGCCTTCATATCCACAAGAAAATCTTCCAGGCACGAGACGATGTTGTCTGGTATCTTTTCCATGACATAGACATGTTCTTTTCTGTCTTCCTGGGTGAGATTGTCTAGTTCGATTTCCTCGATGGCTTTCTCTAAAGCCAAAACATCGGCTTTCAGAGTGGAGAATTCCATCCTTCCCAAGGAAGGAAGGACATCTTTTATGTCGCTGAGAAAGAATTCCAGGGAATACATATCCCTTACTCTTTCGGGCAGATTGTGGCATTCATCGATGAGAAGACTCGTCTTTGTCCTCGCGACGCTTCCCTGCTCGAGAGCCATGCGGTCACGGTAATCGAATACGTAGGAATAGTCCATGACGAGGATATCGCAGTATTGCGAAAGATCCAGTTGGAACTGATACGGGCACATCGTATGATGATAGCAGATATCTTCGATTCGGCTTCTTGTGAAGGCGTCTTCGAGTTCGAGCGAATCGAGAATTGCATCCATGAGCTTGTCATAGTAGTGGTGGGCAAAAGGACATTCGTCCGGATTGCAGTGTCCTTTCTTGTCATTGAAGCAGACATTCTCCTTGGCGGTATATTCGATGGACTTGCATTTCACGCCGAGATTCTGAAAAAGCTGAATCGTATCCATTGCGATCTTCTTAATGGAATTCTTGCTCGTCAGATAATAGATGCAATCGAGCTTCTTTTCACCGAATCTTTTGATCAAGGGATAGAGAACCGAAATCGTCTTTCCGCTCCCGGTGGGGGCTTCGATGTAGACTTTCTCTTCGTTTTCATTCGCCTTGGTGACAAAATCCATCATCTCCTTCTGCCCAGGACGGAATTCCGAAAAGGGGAAGGCAAGATCGATTGTGGATTGGTTTCTTTCCATCTTGAACCGCTGGAGTTTTTTCTGGAAGCGGGTATAGCGAAGGATGAGATCCTCGACAAAGCGCTTGAGATCCTCGAAAAGATAGGTCTTTCGGATCTTTTTCATCTCTTGCGTGTTCTGCTGACGGATATAGGTCAGAAGGATTTCGACATGGTCGAGTTTCTTATCCAGTGCGAGGATATAGGCGTAGAACATCGCCTGGCCGAGATGCCATTCCCCATGGTCGGCAATGAATTCATCCAAAGGAGCGACGGTCGTCTTGATTTCCTCGACGAGCACTTCTTTCTTGTTTTCAGGCGAGATATACACGCCATCGGCTTTTCCCGAGACACGGAAAATGAAGTCTTCCTGGATGAAGGTGTGGCTGAGAGGATATTCATCGATATACCCGTCCTGCTGGGCTGCCTGATAAAGGGCGTGCAGCCTTGTTCCTTCCTGCATGGAGGTCTGGTTGAAAATACGTGTGTCTATATGACCACGCCTGAGAAGGGTATCGACGATATCGTGAACGGATAGATTGATTATATACGCCATAGCAAACTATTCTATCACTCTTTTTTCTATGAAAAAAGAAAGCAGAAGCCTTTTCTTGGAGGAATGGACACGAAAAAAGAAGAGGCGCAGGACCTCTTCTTTGGCTAGACTAGATGGATTCGACTTCCTCGACGGGCTTCTCTTTGCTCTTCTTCTTGATATCGAAGAAGGAAGCGATGGAAAGAAGAATCATGCTGGCGAAGTAGAGAATGAAGCTCGGGGCACCGGCATTCATGGCGCCGACGGCATTCGGATTGGACTGGTCAAGCTTGGTGACCCATAAGGTTCCAATCAAATAGGTTCTGTTCTTCAGAACAAAGAGGAAACAGAGACCAAGAAGAACCACGGCAACAAGCATCGGAAGATAACTGATAAGATGGTTTTCGTGTTTTTCTCCAAGATAGAGGGAAGAAAGAATCAGAAGGATTGAAAGGATGGAGAAGGCAATCACCCAACCGAGTTCGGGAATATTATAGCCGACATAGCTTGAGGAGATGATGCCAAGAATCATGCTGACGAGGATCAGAATGACACTCACCAAGCTCATATAGGAAGGGATGGTGAGATTCTTCAGGAAATTTTTCATTTTCACTTATTCTCCTTTCTTCTTTTTCAGACAGGCTGGAATCGTTGTGCCCAAGAGGCCGAAAGCGACACCTGCACCAGAGACAGCGATGATGGAGATATAGAGTGCTCTCCACCAGGTCATGTTGTAGACCATCTCGGAATTCGAATCGACCATGTTCATATAATTGCTCTGCGTGAGCACCCAGAGGTTGCAGTGGACGGCATCCTTGATCTTCTTGAGGATGTTCTTGTCCTTCTTGATATCCGCGACATTCACAGAGATCTTATCGATGGTGTTGGTGGAATCCCAGGAAGTGATGCCGGCATTGATGGCCTGGGCGAAATAGTCGGTATCATCTTCCAAGTCGGAGACGATATAGCCGCGATAGCCCCATTCTCCGCGGAGGATTCCGCTGAGAAGGCCTTCATGGCAGGTGACTTCGCAGGGTCCGATCTTCGAGAAGGAGGTCATGACGCCTAAAAGTCCGACATCTTTTTCATCCGTATCGTATTTGGTTGCCTCAAAGGCGATCTGGAAGGCACGAAGTTCATTCTCTCTGGCTCTCTGCTCGGTGAGATAAGGAGAGACACCGGCACGATTGGTTTCCTGATCGTTGAAGGCAAAATGCTTCGGAGCGGCAATTAAGCCTTTATCCAAGGCACCAATTGAATATTCCATGGCAAGACTTCCCGTCAGAATCGGATCTTCGGAATAGTATTCGAGATTTCTTCCATTGTATCCGGTACGATGGGTGTTCATGCTTGGACCCCACAAAATGGTCAGGCCGACAAACAAAGCATCATTGCCCATCAGTTTTCCCTGGGCGTAGGCAAGCTCGTTGTTGAACGTGGCAGCCATGACCGGAGCAGAGGGGAAGACTCTCATTTCGAATTTGGCATTCTCATCATTCTCATCGATGTACCAGGTTGGCTTGTTTTCACCGAAGTTGTCATAGGAAAGCGTCTTGAAGGCACGATCTCCGACGCCATTAGGACCATTTTCAGTGAATTTTCCTGCCAGGAATCCAACCGAATCCATAGCTAAGAAATCACGATTTCCATGGAGGATGAAATTCATGGCTTCTTCGAGATCAAGCTGATTGAGAAGCGTATCCCAATCCGAATAGCTATAATCGGTTCCCTTGAGGTCGGTGTACTTCATGCTTCCGGCTTGATTGAAGAGAATCGAGGAACTATCTTCATCATCTTTTAGTTCGTACATGCCGCCGTTGATGACTTTGATCATCTCTTCGGTGGCTTCGAGATCCTTGTATTCCTTTGGCCAGGTATTCTCCCAGTCGTTTCTGGAAAGATAGGTGACCGTATCCTTCTTCCATGTGTTCAAATCGGCATCGGCAAGCTGATTCTTGACCTGGACACCGGACTTGGAGACGTTGAAGGTATCTTCATCGACGCTGGCGATGTTGTAGTTGTATTTGTAGACCTGGTTCGTCTTTCCGTTTTCGGTGATGCCGTTCTCGCTCGTCATGGAATAGCCCTGGCTGGCAAGAACATTGTTCACGGCTTCATGGGCGCCATTTCCCAAAGCGAAATAGTAGTCGCCCTTGTCGAGGATATAGGAACCGTTTCCGTTTTTCGCTGAGGAATCATAGCTGGCAAGATTCTGCATATCGACCTTGATTTTCAAGGTCTGGCTTTCTTTTGGTTCCAGAGTCTTTGTCTTATCGAAGGCGACAAGCTGGATGGCAGCCTTCTCGACACCGGAAGCAAGATAAGGAGCCTGGGCATAAAGCTGGACGACATCCTTGCCGGCGACAGCACCGGTGTTGGTGACCTTGACGGTGAATTCAAGGGTGAAATCATGGGCGCCATGATTGACTGTCGGAGCGGAAATTTCCTGGGTGAAGGTGGTATAGGATAAGCCATAGCCAAAGCCATAGGTCACTTCCTTTTTGTATTCCCAGTTTCCTTCATAGCTCGAACCGATTGAGCTGCGGGCATTTCCTTGGTTCAGGGCATAGTCGTAATAGCGCGTTTCGTAATATTTATATCCGGTATAGATGCCTTCGGCTTCGACGACATAGGCTTTCGTGGACTTGAGCTGCGGATTGGTTCTATTGATGAACTTGTCATCGCTGTTCGAATAGGAATAATCGCCATAGTTGACCATAGCCGGAGCCGACTGGGAATTCGAAGCGTAGATATCGCTGAGATGTCCAGAAGGGCTCACCTTTCCAGAAAGAATATCGGCAACGCCTCTTGTGGCATAGCTTCCGCCGATACCCATCCAGAGGATGCCAGCGATTTTCTCATCGTCTTCCAAAGACTGGATTTCCATCGGGTTGATGGCGTTGATGACGATAATGACCTTTTGGCATTTTTCCTTGGCGAAGTCGATGATGGCCTGCTCGTTTTTGGTGATCTGCATCGGGTTGGCTGTGCCCATGGCTGGATTGACTTGGTTTTTGTGCCAATCAAGACCTTCACTGGCGGCACGTCCGAGTACGACGATGCCGACTTCGTTGTACTTGGCAACGCTGCTTTCGGCTTCGGCATTTTTGCTGTTGAGATCCGTCATGGTCGCCTCAAAGGAACTGAAGCCAGGCTGACCGAAGAGATATGGCGATTGGAGCGGATAGTCGTTTTCCAGAAGGACTCTCTTCTTCTGCATTTCGCTGACGTAGCTATCATAGGCTTCGGAGAGCGTCGGGTTGACATCGAATCCTGCTTCCGTGAGTGCATCCTTGAAGTGGACGGTCTGATTGTTTCCGGAAGAAGAGGATCCGATGAAGGCACCGGTGATGGTGGCCGAGGAACGGACACCGAAGAGAGAAACCTTCAGTTTGTTCTCATTGGATGTCTTCAAGGGAAGAGCATCCTTGCTGTTCTTCAAGAGAACCGTACCTTCTCCGGCAATCTGTCTGGAAAGCTTTTCGTGGGCTTCGACCAAAGCCTTCGAATTTCCTTTTCCGTTCTCCGTCAGATATTCCTTGTCCGGTGTGAAGGCGGAATAGAATTTTCCATCTCCTTTTTGCTTAAGAATAGAGGAGTGGGTGTTGAAGTAGCCATCAATAGCATCCTTGTTCGTCTCGAGGAGTGATGCTGCAGTGATTCCAAACATGAGTGTGGAAGTGAATACAAATGTCAGTCCTCGACAGATTCGAGTGAGTTTCACGTTTTTTGACCCCCTTTCGTGAATTTCGCGGGTAAATTGTATCATGCATGAAAGCCTTTACACATTGCATAAATAGGTTTCTTAAAATTTCCTGAAAGTTTTCCATTTGAATTGTTTTTGAGTTAGAAATGCAACTTTAGCATACAATTGTTCGATAATTTTTATGACTTAATGTACGAATAAAAGATGTTTGTCTTGAAATAACCAGGTTAAAATTGCAATTTTGATTACATTGCAAAAACTACTATTTTCTCGATGCGCTTTCATTTTCTTGATTCGATTGCGTGTAAAAAGTCATTTGTTTCTCTTTATCATCGTTCTATTCTATGAGCCTGGCTTTGAAACAAAATGGGCTTTTTAGAGAACGCTTAGAGTCGGTGATTTTGAGTGCTTTGAGATGAATTTGCAGGCCCCGGATATGAAGAAACTTCATATTGAAAAATGATTATTTCTTCATGATAAAAATTGCCTTGCAAGAGGTATTTCACTTTTATTGACTTTCCTTTTTTATCGTGATAACATTATGCAGCATCAAGAGTTCATGAAGACTTCTTCATGACGCCAACCTGCAATTAGTAAAGGTGGCAGCTATATATAGATAGGATGCGGGAGCCTTCCAAACTAATTCTGAGAGAAATCGAAGTCTGGCTCCATTTATTTGGGGCTTTTTTTATGAAAAACCGTGAATCATCTTATCTATAGGAAGAATGACATAGGGAGGAAAAAATATGGTTGATGAATTTGTCTATGTTCCCAAGGGAACCTGTTCGAGAAAAATGGTTTTGCAGATCGATTCGGACACATTGGAAATCAAGGATTTCTCTGTTCTTGGTGGATGCCCGGGAAATCTTTCCGGCATCCGAAGACTGATCATCGGAATGAAAGCCGATGATGTCATGGAAAAACTGTCCGGAACCACCTGCCGGGAGAAGGATACTTCCTGCCCGGATCAGCTGAGCAAGGCCTTGAAAGCCTATCTGGAAGAGAAAGGAATCAGAAAATGAGCGATATCAAGAATCTATTCACATCAGAATCTGTCTCGGAAGGTCATCCGGACAAGGTCTGCGACCGAATCTCTGATGCCATTTTGGATGCCGCCCTCAAAGAGGACGAGTTCTCCAGAACGGCTGTCGAAACCCTGGCGACAAGAGACCGTGTCGTCATTTCCGGTGAAGTCACCACCAAGGCGAAGCTCGATTATGAAAAAATTGCTCGCGATGTCGTCCGTGAGATCGGATACACCTCTCCGGAACTTGGCATCGGGGCCGATGATATGGCTGTCGAAGTCTATATTCGCGAACAGTCTCCGGATATCGCCCAGGGTGTCGATGATTCCTTCGACTCCCATTCGATCGGAGCAGGCGATCAGGGTATCATGTTTGGCTATGCCACCGATGAAACGGAAAACTATATGCCGCTTCCTTTGGTCATGTCCCATAAGCTTGTCCGTTACGCGACCAATCTGAGAAAATCTGGGAAACTCGATTTTGCAAGACCGGATATGAAAAGCCAGGTCACGGTCGACTATACGGATGATAAGAATCCGAAGATCAATGCCATCGTCATGTCCGTTCAGCATGATGAAAACATCGATATTCAGGATCTGAGAAACATCATCAAGGAAAAAGTCATTCTTCCTGTGGTGGAATCTTTTGGCTTCCCATTGGATGAAAATGCCCAGTTCTTCATCAATCCGACCGGAAAATTCGTCATTGGCGGCCCTCTTGGCGATACCGGTCTGACCGGAAGAAAAATCATTGTCGATACCTATGGCGGTTCAGCTCCCCATGGCGGTGGCGCCTTCTCTGGAAAGGATCCGACCAAGGTCGACCGCAGTGCGGCCTATGCCGCACGTTATGCCGCCAAGAATGTCGTGGCGGCTGGGCTTTGCCATCGCTGTCTGATTCAGTTATCCTATGCCATCGGTGTTTCTGAGCCTGTGAGCATCTCTTTGGAAACCTATGGAACCGAGACGGTTGCAAAAGACAAGATCCTCAAGGCTCTTGTCGAAGGAAACGTCTTCGATTTCACTCCCTATGGAATCATCTCCCATTTCTCCTTGAGAAAGCCTTCCTTCCGTTATCAGGATCTTTCGGCCTATGGCCATTTCGGAAGACCGGACTTGGATCTTCCGTTTGAGAAGCTGGATAAAGTCGAACTCTTGAAAGAACTTTGCCATTAAACAAAAATGAATAAAATCGATTTGGAAGAACAAAAGCAGACACCTTTCCTTTCTGCTTTGATCGACTATGTGAATTCTTCGCCGGTTCCTTTTGATGTTCCGGGACATAAGCTCGGTTCATTTCAAACAGATCTTTTTCACCTGATCGATAAGCCTTCCTTTCTTTTCGATGCCAATGCACCGATCGGATTGGATAACCTTTACAATGCCAAAGGTGTGCTCAAAAAGGCTGAAGTCCTGGCAAGCAAACTCTGTCATTCCTCTGCCTGCTTCTTTTCCGTCAACGGGACAACCGGCGGCATACTGACGATGCTTGTCTCCTGTCTCTACTCGAAGGATAAAATCATTCTTCCGAGAAATGTCCATAAATCCATCGTCAATGGACTCATCATCTCGGGAACGATTCCGATTTTTGTCAATCCGGATATCGATGAGGATCTGGGTATCGCCTGCGGGGTGAGAAGCGAGGACGTCATCAAGGCTATGGATGAGAATCCGACCGCCAAAGCTGTCTTTGTCATCAATCCGACCTATTTTGGCATCGCCTCCGACTTGAAGACGATTGTCAAGGAAGCCCATAAGAGGAACATGATTGTCATCTGTGATGAAGCGCATGGCTCCAATTTCTATTTTTCGGATGAATTGCCTATTTCGGCCATGGACGCCGGTGCCGATATCACGGCGATGAGCATGCATAAGAATTCAGGATCATTGACGCAGACTTCCATGATTCTTCTCCAAGGGGAAAGAGTCGACTACTATGAGGTGAAAAGAGCCTTTGGCATGTTTTCCTCAACCTCGCCGAATCCGATTCTCTTGGCCAGCCTGGATGCTGCAAGAAAAGAGATGGCTCTCCATGGAAAGGAAATCATTCATGCGGATCTACAACTCGCCTCCTATGCCAGAGAAAAACTCAATGCCATCAAAGGCATTCATGTCTATGGAAGAGAATATCTTGAGAAAAGAAACAATTCGGGAACTTTCGATCTCGATGAGACCAAACTGGTCATCGACACAAGAGGACTCAATCTCTATGGCTATGAAGTCTATAAGGAAATTCGAAAACAGTCGAATATCCAACTCGAATTAGGTGAAGTCTCGGTTGTCCTAGCCATCATCTCCCCCGGAACGACAAAGGAACATGTCGACCGTCTGATTGAAGCCTTTGCCTTGTTGTCCAAGCGATTCTATGACAAGAAAAAGAAAGCCGATATTCCCCACTATCATTATTCCTTCCCACAGAATCTCGTCAGTCCGCGCGTTGCCTATGATGCACCGCATAAAGTCGTCGATCTCAAGGAATCCATCGGTGAACTCTCCGCAGAGACGGTCATGGCCTATCCGCCTGGAATTCCGCTTGTCATCCCAGGAGAAATCATTTCTTTGGATGCTGTCAAACTGATCGAATTCTATCAGGATGAAGGCGGAGAAGTCCTCAAGGATACCGAACAGGGAAAAATCAAAATCATCGATCGAAAGAATTGGTATCTGAGTGAAGATCTTCCATTCCCGACGAAATAGAAAATGGATATGAAAGCGTTTTCCATATAGAAGCGTGAACGATTGCAAAAGAAATGAAATTTTGCCCTGAAAGGGCTTTGTTTTCTCCCTCAAATGGTCTATAATTGAACTAGGAACAGAAAGGAGAAACTACTATGAAATTCCAATTCGTCTGTAAAGATGTTGCGTTGACACCAGCCATGAAAGAAGCCTGTCAGGAAAAACTGAACAAGTTTGAACGTTACTTCCGTTCCGAGGATGTCAATTGCGTCGTCACAATTCTGATCCGCCCAAACAAGACAAAATCTGTTGAAATCGCCTTGGATGCCCTCAATGGCGTCTATCTCAGAGCAAAGGCCAAAGATGAGGACTTCTACAATGCCGTCGATATGGTTGTGGAAAAACTCGAAGGCCAGATGAGAAAGATGAAGACGCAGATTGCCAAATCAACAAAGAAAAATTCCGTCAGCGAGAACTTCTTCCTCGATCAGATCGAAGCGGATGCCGATGAGATGGAAAATATCGACATCGTCAGAAGAAAATCGCTGTCTCTGACACCGATGGACGAAGATGAGGCTCTTGCCAGAATGGATGCCTTGGGACATTCCTTCTTCATCTATCTGGATTCTTCGACCGGCTTGGTCAACGT
This sequence comes from Bacteroides uniformis, assembly GCA_963600815.1. Classification (GTDB taxonomy): domain Bacteria; phylum Bacillota_I; class Bacilli_A; order RFN20; family CAG-288; genus Enterosoma. The sequence continues at coordinate 24,233 of CAVCCX010000024.1, forward strand.
CATCTATGAAAGAGAAGATCATGGATATGGCGTGATTGAAGTCGAAAAGTAAAAAACATTCTTCTGCCTTGGGAAAATATTCCTAGGGCAGTTTTTTTGCGTTATAATGGTGCATGCATATGATCAAACTGATTGCGACAGACTTGGATGGAACCCTGTTTTATCCGAAAAACCGAGTGACGGGCATTCCTTATTCGAATAAGGTTTTTTTGCGACGTTATCTCTCTCAGGGTGGGAAACTCCTCCTGATCAGCGGAAGAAATCCAAAGATTCTTCCCAAGGTGGAAAAACAGCTTCATCATTCGGTCGATATGATCGGCTGCAACGGCGGATACTATATCGATGAAAACAAAAAAATGCACAATCCCATTCCGATGAACCGTGAGAAGTTGGTGGAACTCTTTGCCTATACCCACAAGCTTTTTGGAACCTGGGTCTGGATGCTTTTTGATGATAGCAACGCTTTGTATTACAACACCTCGACTGTTCCGGGCTGGATTGGAAAGGCGTTCAAGATTGGAAATCGGTTCAACAATTTCTTTGCCGAGACCCTCATCGGCTCAGATGCGGATTTTGTCCAACGTCTCTCCTGTCATGATAACTACAAGGTGATGATCGCCTTCGGACTCAAACAGGATGGGAAAAACAAGGCAGAACAGGCCGCCCCAGCCTTAAGAAGAAAATTCTCGGACTATTTCGAAGTGGCGGTTTCTCTCAACGTCATCGAAATCACAGCCAAAGGAGTGAACAAGGGAAACGGACTTGTCAAGTACTGCAAGGATAAGAACTATGATGTCTCTGAAGTCGTTGTCTGTGGGGACAGCGGAAATGATCTCTATATGTTTTCCAAGTTCCCCCATACCTTCGCCATGGATCATTCCGCCGAGCATTTCAAGTCGCAGGCCAACCACACCATCAAGAAAATCTCAGATCTCAGGCCGTTTTTGGAGGACGAATCCCTTCTCAAGGATGATGTCATCAAGGAAATCAACTATGAAAAAGCCTTGGATATATAATTTCGGTTTAGTATAATAATTCAGTGTGTGCGAATACAAAGAGGTTTTTAATTTATGAATAACGAAGAAAAGAATGTGATGACTGTCCTCACGATTGCCCGTGTGGTCGAATCTTCCTTATGGTATTGCCTTCCTCCGAGAAATGGTTCTTTTTCCGTTGAGGAAAGAACAGGCCGCTTCAAGGCTTTGACCGCCTTGACTGCCGAAGGCTCTCCCTTTGCCATGAACTGCGATAACAATGGCGACGTCGGAAAAGAACTCAAGGAAAACATGCAGTATTTCATTGAGGACGTCTATAGTGAAAACGGAAGAATCGTGACGGTTGGACTAGACAATGTCGTCCGTGTTGAATCCTCCCTGATCCTGGAACTGTACGATGATATTGTCAAGCTCAGAGGCTATCTCGAGTCCTTCCTTCGTGCCGCATTGGCCGAATTGAAGAACCGCGGAAACCTCGAGGAGGATTTCGAGACATTGGTCAAGACGGATATCCGCTATTTCCATGCCTTCGCTGGAAAAGTCGGCTGCATCCTGATTTCCAACAAGTTCCTCGAAATCAACCAGATGGCAAAGACCCTCACCGAAAATTACATGAAATCCCACAATGGAGCGAACCCGAACAATGATCCGGAGTTCAATCTCCACAATGATCCGAGCTTCCGCATGCTGGAAAATGAATTCCATCAGATCAATTCGAATATCAATGCCGTCTTGAATTCCTATGGAACCGATAAGGATCCGGATGAGGAATTCCGTTTTGCCAGAGAGAACGTCTATTCGGATTGCGATCTCTTCTCTGGAAAGAAGCAGACGACCGATGTCAATGCTTTCTTCAATGTGTTCACATCCTATTTCGACAAGATCTTAGATAAGACGCAGTCGAGCCTGAATCAGATGTTTTCGGATTTTGGAAAGAAGATCCAGGAACCGGCACCTGCCAAGGCTGAATAATCAGGAGGTTCTTTTATGGAAAATACGCAAAACAAGCCCAAAAGAAAAGTCTATCGTTCGGAAATCGTCTTATATAGCATCTTTGGCGCCATCTGGGTTTTCGGATTTGTCTTCGCCATTTTCGGCATCCTTGCCTACAATGTCGGAAAACTGTCCCTGAATCCTTTCTACACGATGCAGAAGAATTTCGCGACCTTCTTCAAGATGGACGGAGCCATGGATTTCCGCCTCTGGGGAAGCTTGGTGATGATCGTTGCCATGATTGCCTTCCTCATTGCCATCTATGCCTATTCTTCCAAGGCCGCCAATGAAGAAGCCGCCAAGAGAAGAAAAGAAGAAAGACTCAAGATTCTCATGGATCTCGACCTTCAGACAAAGAAGGCCACCGAAGAATTCGATAAGGAAAATTCGGCTTCCAATACACCGGCCAATCAGTAAAAAACAAAGCTATCCTGTGCTTCTCTCCTTCATGGAAGAAAAGACAGGATAGCTTTTTTGGTGAACGGAATCTTTTCTCAGCAACAAAAAAGAACCGCCGAAGCGGTTCTGATTTGCTTTCTAAGGATGATAGAGAGATTAGGCAGCCTTCTTGGCAGCAGCCTTGGCAGCTTTTCTTGCAGCTTTGGCTTTTTCTTCCTTGGCTAACTTCTTTTCTCTTCTGACTCTCCATTCGTCAGCGAAGCCTCTGGCTTCATACTTTTTCTTTCCCATAGTATATACCTCGAAATTGCAATGCTTATCCATTATAGCGAATTTCAGTTTATTTTCAAGTCTTTCTTTTTCAACTTGTGCAAATCATTGTTTCCAGGAATAGTATTCCTCGTCTTTTTTCGGGTCGACCGCCTCTTCCGTGTTTTCTTCTTCCTCAAAGAAGAATTGTTCTTCATATAAGGACAGGAAGTCATATTCGTTCATTTTGATGGACTTGTTCTCCCCGAGAAGAAGAACATGATTTTCTTTATAGAGGAAGCGTTCTTTCTTTCCTTCGGACAGGATGAAAAGCGGATAGCCTGCTTTAAGATACCTCAGGGCTTCGGATACATTCAGTTTTTGTTTTTCCATATAAAGAACATTATAATGGAGAAGAATAGGAAAAGGTAAGAAAATGGAAAACGAAAAAGAATATATATCCTATATGAGGAAGATGATCGGACATAAGAAGATGATTTCTGTCGGATTGGCGGCTATTTTGATCGACAAGGAAGGAAGAGTTCTTCTTGAAAAAAGAACGGACAATGGAAAATACTGTCTTCCGGGCGGAAGCATCAATTTCGATGAAACCGTCAAGGAAGGCCTCATCCGGGAAGTCTATGAGGAAACAGGAATCCAGATTGAGGATCCAAAGCTCTTCATGATTCTCTCCGGAAAGAAAGAAGAATTCGTCTATCCCAATGGGGATGTGACAGACTATGTCGACCTTATCTTCTATACTTATTTGAAAGAAGAACAGGAACCGAGGATGAATCATGATGATGAATCGAGCGAGATCAAGTTCTATTCCCTTGACCAGCTTCCGGATGAGGATGAATTCCTTCGTGGAACACTTACACCCCTAGAGAAAATAAAGAACAAGGATTTCTCTCTTGTGATCGACTAAGGAGGATACATGTATAAATGGAAAACGAGAAGAAAAAGACAATCACATTTCAGGAATATCAGGATCAGGCTTTAAGAACCATGAGCAAGGAAGCAATGGAGAATCCTCTTCTCAATGCAGCGCTGGGCCTCTCAGGAGAAACCGGGGAAGTGGCAGACCTCATCAAGAAAACTCTGTTTCAAGGACATGAACTGAATAAGGAACATCTGAAAGAGGAATTGGGGGATGTCCTCTGGTATCTAGCAGAAGCCTGCAAAGGACTTGATACGACACTTGAGGAGATTGCTCTGATGAATGTCATGAAACTTGAAAAGAGATTTCCGGATCATCGCTTCGATAAGGAAAAATCGATCCATAGGGAGCTGGAAAAGGAGCTCTGAGAGCCTCCGAAGAAATTTCAGTGAAAATTTTCAAAAAAAGTCTTGCAACGCGACAGAGGAAGTAGTATCATTAACAAGCGCCAAAAATGACGCGGATAAGATCGCTCT
>CAVCCX010000025.1:0-27380 GCA_963600815.1 Bacteroides uniformis
ATTACATGGTTTCAAATAAAAAAATATACGATAGTTATAAAGATATTTTTGAAAACATTTCACATGATTGAACTGGTTTGCGTGATGAGTAAGATAACTTGACATAACAATTAATGAAACAACGTAATATTCCAAATTTTCCATGCTGGCCTAATTTTACCCTTTCCAGTATAGTAAGGTCATATCCGGATTGAACGGGGGAATATCAGATGGTCACCAAGAAATACGACGCAAACTTCAAGATACAGCTGGTCAAGGAATATCTTGAGAAGAAGAAGAAGAAGAAGAAGAAGGCGAATCCGAAACTGGCGAAGGCGGATTTCGCATTCGAGCACAAGGTCAGCGACTCGACATTCAACGACTGGGTTTTGAAGTACCAGAAGATGGGAGACGAATTCGCGAACGTCACGAACCAGATCGAGCTCCTATCCGCCAATGTCGTGGAGGCTCCGGCAATAGTGAAATATGTCGGCGAGGTCCATTCGCCGATTCCGAAAGATATGGTGAGGGTCATCTACAACGGGATCACGGTCGAGTTCAACGAATGCCTTGCCGAAAAGATCATGGGAATCATCCGCACATGGTAGGGTTCACAGGCATCGAGGCCGTCTATATCTATCCGGGACTCATCGACATGAGAAAGGGTCAGAAATCCCTGAGCACCATCGTATCCGAGATGTCGACCCCACAGCAGAGGAAGAATTCCGCATTCAATACTTGGCATATTATGTATTTGTATGCGTGTGTGTGAATAACGGAATAAATGATTTTTTTAATCTAAAGAAAAAAGATTTATAGAAAGGATGGAATCTATGGCAAATATCGCAATCATCATCGCAGGAGGAAGCGGACATCGAATGGGACAGGATATTCCAAAACAATTCATCAATGTCTATGATAAACCTATTCTGATGTATACCCTGGAAGGATTCCAGAATCATCCCCAGATTGATGAGATTCTTGTTGTCTGCATCGAAGGATGGTGTGATGTTGTGAAAGCCTATGCAAAGCAGTTCAACATCACAAAACTGAAAGAAGTCGTTGTCGGTGGAAAGACAGGACAGGAATCCATCCGGAATGGTGTCTTTGCCTTGGAAGGAAAAGTCAAGGAGGATGACATCATCATCATCCATGATGGCATCCGACCTATGGTTGATGACTTTGTCCTGACCGATGTGATATTGACGGCCAGGAAATATGGAAATGCGGTGACTTCCCTTCCCTACAATGAGCAGATTTTTGTGGTTGATGAAGAAGATGAAACCACGACAAAGAAATTTATTCCCCGTGAAACACTTCGACGTGTTTCTACCCCTCAGGCCTATACCTATCAGAAACTCTTCTGGGCTTATAAGAAGGCTTTCGATGAAGGCATTGGAATCTATGGCTCTTCGTATACCAATACGATGATGGTCGAACTCGGTGAAACACTTCATTTCGCTGCTGGTTCAGATCGAAACATCAAGCTGACGACCAAGGAAGACCTCGAAATCTTCAAGGCCTACCTCAAATCAGAAAAGGAAAATTGGTTAAAATGAATCTGCTCGACAACAAAGAATATATCGCCTCTATCGACCGTATTCTCCAAAAAAAACTTCCTTATGAGAAACTGAAGAACAAATCCATTCTCATCACGGGAGCGACCGGAATGATTGGTTCCTATTTTGTGGATGTCCTGATGAGAATGAATGAGCTGAAAGGATATAATCTATCTATCTATGCTCTGGGACGTTCCATGGAAAAGGCCAAGACACGTTTTTCATCCTATTGGAATGATCCTCATTTTTCCTTTGTTTCCTATAATCTGAATGAAGAACTCGGTGAGAAACAATTTTCTTCTGCATCTTATATTCTTCATCTTGCCTCCAATACCCATCCTTTGGCCTATTCTGGAGATCCCATCGGAACGATACTCCCAAATGTCATCGGAACGAATCATCTTCTTGATTTCGCATCCAAAACGAGATCAGAGCGTGTTCTTTTTGCCTCGAGTGTCGAAATCTATGGCGAGAATAGAAAGGATGTTTCTTCCTTTGATGAGTCCTATCTCGGATATATCGACTGCAACACGCTTCGTGCCGGCTATCCTGAAAGCAAGCGATGTGGAGAAGCCCTCTGTCAGGCCTATATCCATCAGAAGGGCCTCGATATCGTCATGCCACGACTTTCGAGAGTCTATGGTCCGACGATGCTGCAAAGTGATTCGAAAGCGCTTTCCCAGTTTTTGAAAAAAGGAATCAATGGAGAAGATATCATCCTGAAATCAGAAGGAAATCAGCTTTATTCCTATACCTATGTCGCCGATGTTGCATCGGCTCTTCTTTTTCTTCTCTTGAAAGGCGAATGCGGCCAAGCCTATAATGTCGCCGATGAAAAGTCGGATATTTCTTTGAAGGACCTCGCTGGCATCATCGCTGGCTATGCTTCTCGGAAAGTCGTATTCGAATTGCCAGATGAAAAAGAAAAAGCCGGCTATTCCACAGCTACGAAAGCCCTCTTGGATTCGACAAAACTGAAGAGTCTTGGCTGGAGTGCAGATTATTCCATCCAGGATGGCATCGTCGAGACGATGAATATTCTAAAGAAAAAATGAAATCTATTTGGAGATATCGATGAATAAGAAGAGTCCTTTCTATCATTTTGCCTGTCACTGCTATGACATACTCAAAAGCATCCACCACCATGTGGTCTTTGCTTTCAAGTATCCTTTTTTCTTTTTGCCAATCAACAAAAAGAAAATCGTCTTTCTCAACTTCAATGGGAAGGGATATGGCGATAATCCGAAATATATCGCCCAGGAGATGCTTTCCCAGTCTCTGAATCTGAAATACTATTGGTGTGTTTCGGATAGGAAGGAAGAGATGCCTGAAAAGATAAAGAAGATCAAAATCTATTCCCTGAAATACATCTATCATCTTTCCACGGCCAAAGTCATCATCACGAACGTCAAATGCTATATCGATTGTGTGAAGAAGAAGAGTCAGTATGTCATATTGACAAACCATGGCTCCTTCTCTCCAAAACTGATCGAAGGAGAATGCCTTGACAAGCTTCCTAAGGACTACATAAAAGAGACCATGAAGAATTCCAAGGATACGGATCTTTTCTTATCCAACAGCCATCTGGCCAGTCAGGAATTCCGTGACTATTTTTGGTGCAAGTGTGAAATCCTGGAAAAAGGTTTCCCAAGAAATGATGCCTTCTTTGAACTTCAGGAAGAACATCTGAACAGAATAAAAAAGGAACTCCATGTTCCTCTTGGCTATAAGGTTCTCTTCTATTGTCCGACCTTCCGTGACAACGGGAATACAGACTGCTATGACCTCGATTTGAAAAAAGCACTTGAGATTCTAAAAAAGAAAACCGGTGAGAAATGGATCTGTCTTGTAAGATTCCATCCGAACCTGAGAAGAGTCAATCCGAAATACATCCACTTCGATGAGGATATTCTCAATGTCACAGACTATCTAGACGGAAGTGAAATCCTGACCATCAGTGATTTTCTCATCAGTGATTATTCCTCAACGGCCTTTGACTATATGCTCTTGAAAAGACCATTCCTTTTCTATGCGAGCGATATCGAAGAATATCAGAAGATGCGTGGACTCAAGCCCATCTTCTTTGAGATGCCGTTTGTTCTTGCGAAGAACAATGCGGAATTCGAAGAAATGCTTACACAATTCGATTTCTCTGCATTCCAGAAAACGCTCGAGGACTTCTGTAGGAACGTTTATATGCCAACCGATGATGGAAAAGCTTCCTATCATGTCGTCGAAAAGATAAAGAAGGAAATGGGACTTCTTTCAGATAGGAAATGAAGCGGATGAAAAAAAGAAAATTCACATTGCCGAAAATCGGCAGATACAATTATATCAATCTGTTTTCTTCCATTCTTTTATCGTGCTCCTTGATTTTCGCATCCCTTGTTTCCTATCAGTTAGAAAAGAAGAAGGATACGCTTCTTTCTGAAATCGGAAAAACAGAGCTGTATTGCTCTGACAAGAAAAAAAGGGATGTACAGGATTTTGCTTATTATGATCACTATATCTTTCAGCTTTTCGGAGAGAATTATCTGAAGATCATCGATATCATGAATATGGAGACGGTCTATGAGACAGCACTTGAATCCGGACATGGGGCCTGCTGTTGCTTCTCGAATTTCTTTGTGGAGAATGATTCCTTTCCGACTCTTTTTATCGGGACTGGGAATACTTCTCTTCCGATTGTTGAATACAGGGTGAGTCTTTCCTCTGCAGAGCTCTATCGGAAATACACATTCGATGAAGCTGATGTCGGATATTTTGCCTTTCCTCTTTTCGAACCAGACAGCCAGAATCTTTTTATTGGAAGTTATGCCCTGAATGACTTCAAGAGTCCTCACAATGGAGAAAACTATCTTCTTTTTACAAGATATGACCTGACAAAACTCTATCTGAACGAGGACTCGACCTATACGCCGAGATTCGTTTCCTATTTCATTATCGATTTTATCCCGGTTGTGCAGGGAGCCACCTTGAAGGACGGAAACCTCTACATCGGTTTTGGAGGAATCGGTGTTTCACAATACGGATTCCAGGAATCGGTCATCCATGTCGTCGATCCCTATATGGAAAGGAAAGTCGCCAGCTATTGCAAGTTCCCAGGCGAAATCTCCAAAAGAGAAATCCAAGGTGTGGATTTCGTCGTCGAGAAAAAGAAGACAAAAATCCTTGTCTGTACCGACTTAGGCTATTTCTATCTGATGGATTTCAAGGATGCGACGAATGCCTATTGCATCAATGTCTAGTCTTTCTTCAGAAAGGGTTTGATCAATTCGTCGACATTCTCTTCTGTCAAAGAAGTATAGAGATTTTCGATATGCTTTTGAACCATCGACTGATCGAGTTTTTCAAAATCGACCTGCTCGAGTTTCTTTCGAATGATCTCTGAAAAGCGATAGCGGATGATCTTTGCAGGATTTCCTGCCACAATGGCATAGGAAGGAACATCCTTTGTTACAACACTGCCAGCTCCAATGACACTGCCTCTTCCGAGATGAACGCCAGAAAGAATGATGGCATTGGCTCCGATCCACACATCATCTTCCAAGACGATGTCTCCCTTGGCCGTGGCTTCGTTTTCTTCTCCAAGGGTCCTCACCTTGAAAGGATAAGTCGAGATTGTATCAAGATGATGCTCTGCATTCAGAATGAAGACGACATTCTCTGCGATAGCGCAATAAGAGCCAATCTGAAGCTTGTTTGCCTTTGCATAATTGAGAATGGTCAAACCGCCATAGGTATTGTTTCCGACTTTCACGAGATCCATGTCAAAGACATTCTGAGCCGTGGTGAGATTGTGCGGATTCTTCTTTCTCCAAGCTTTCTTGAACTGATGATTTTTCCATTTATTGATCAACATGGCCGAGTACCTTTCTGATGGCTTCTAAATATTCATATCCGTTCTTCTTATCCGGTTCGAGCATGCAGCCTTCCGCCCATTCGTTCCATGCATTTAGGAAAAGCATATCGGTCGGATATTCCTTCTTCTGGATTCTTGAGGCAAGAATGGAGAGATATTTTTCGAATTTATCGGGTGTCGAACCTAAAAAAATGGTCGAATTCTTTCCCTTTCGAGGAGTATTGTCCCACGAGACGAACATTCCGGGAACCATCTTGTCTGAAAATACTTTTCGATGGACGATGTTCTTGCAGAAGGCGTCATAGGACTGGAAGTTGATGTGATTGTCTGTGAAGAGATTTTTTGACTGCAGGAGTTTTGACTTCACACGGATTTCCAAGGATTTGTTTTTCCCATGCTGGGATCCAGTGAATCCAGGCTCATAAAGAATCCTCAGATCGACAGCTGAATCATCGGCATTTTCGATGTTATTCCAGATGGCACCTTGTACTCCAAAGGAAAGACCTTCCAATCCATTCTTCTTGGCCAGTGTATCCCATAGGGAGAACATTTTCTTGTAGTCAGGGAAGATTTCCGGCTTATAGAGAATGAAGAGTGGTTTGTTCTTGTAGGCGATATAGCGTTTATCTTTGAAGTAGGGAAGAAGGTAGAAGAAATGCCTTCTCCATGTCTCTTCATTTCCATAGTCCTGCTTGATGAGATAATCCTTATCGGATCCATTCCAGGTTCTTGACCAGGTCTCATTGGCCCAGGAGATACAAAAAGGCATATCCAGATCTGGATTCTTCAAAAAGAGTTCGATGGGCTTCTGCATCAGGATATGATCATCTCCAAACCAGTAATGGTAGAAACAGAAACCATAAATGCCATATTTCTTGGCTAAGTTGACCTGCCATCTAAGGGAACTGATTTCACTTAGATCATAATAGTAGTCATCCAGAGGTTCTCTAGGCTGAACATGGCCTTTGAACAACGGGATGCTTTTTTTTGTGTTCGTCCATTCGGTAAAGCCTATTCCCCACCATTCATCGTTTTCCTTGAATGTGTGAAACTGAGGCAAATGAAATGCAATGATTCTCATATTGCTTGACTCCTCTTAAAATTCATCTTCTAGCGCCCTGATGAAATTCTCTTCCAACGAAGAGACCATTTTTCGATATTCATCAAAATCGGTATCGAGTTTTTCATAATCGGAAAGCATCTTTCTGATCATCGAGATGATTGTGTGGACATTTTCTTTCGTGCCCTCGATCTTGTATTCTTCCTTGATTGGAACATCGCCGTGGTAGCCTGAAGCGCCTCTTCTTCCTGTCAGGATAAGACAATGATTCAGCACCGCTTCCTTTGGCATTCTTTCTGCTCCTGGGAAGGGACCAAAATCGATATAGATTTTCGCTTCCCTGTATTTCTGAATCAGTTCAGATTGGCTTAGTCCTCTTAAAGGAAAGAAAGGAAGATCCGGAGCCTCTTTTTTCAGCATCTGTACATATTCTTCCGACTTGGCAGGATTATAGAGAATGATATCCTTTTTCTTCCTGATTTCTTCCTCAGTCATTTCTTTTTCGGACAGGAAGATTTTGCTGATTGGTTCGATGCAAGGATGACCTTCTCTCTTGTTTTTCTTCACATGATCAAGTGCATAATAGGAAGCGCAGAGATGTCTGACGTTCTCAGGTTGATTCCTAAAATCATATTTTTCCTTGAAGAAGCAGTCCTTGATTCTGGTATAGGTCAAAAAGAAAGGATCTCTGATCCGAAGAAGAAGGCGAAGAGGAATCGTCAAGAAGAAGAATGTCTTGAAGAAGAGAGAAGTCTTATCGAGGTTGTAGTCGACACTCAGCCACCAAAGGTAGACTTTTGCCTTCTTGAATTTCCTATGATACTGTGAGATGAATTCCGGAAGGACAATGATATTTCCTTTTTCATCCTTGACATCCTCAAAGAGAAGATAGTCCTGGATATAGGCTCTATAGGCATCTGGAATCTTCTGATTCCTTTTCGATGCACCAAGATAGACTAAATGAGCTTCCTTATGGAGACTGTTCAGGTAATACACCATCTGGTGAAGGGCATCAGGCCCACCGGTGACAAGCCCATAGGGACAAAAAACATAAATTTTCGAATCCATGATTGAAGAAGTCTCCTATTTCAGAAAAAGAGAAATTGATTCCGGATTGAAGGCAAAATAGAAAAGCACAATATAGGCCAATGTCGAGCATCCGAAGAACGCCTTGATGGGAACCTCCCAATCAAGAACAATCATATCTTTTTTATCCAGATCTTCTTTATTGCTCAAAAGGAGAGAATAATTGATGACAAGCATCGCTCTCTGGATTCTCAGGAAATCGGAATCAAGATAGACCAAAGGAAGAGAGAAAAGCAGGATGACATTCATCAGAAGCACCATCTGCACTTTGGGGATCTTCAGCCAAAGGAAAATATCCTCCAGACAAAGATTTCGATAGGAACTGATCAGCATCAATTGTGCGACAAAGAACAGGGTATAGATGACCATTCCATACCACTTCACTCTTTCTCCTTCCAGATAGGTATCGATTCGATTGGCCTGGATTTCGGGAAGCAGGCTTCTTGCAATCGTCGAATAATACGGGGTAAGCAGAATCAGGATGATCAGAATGAAGAAAGCGGCAAATTCAAGCTTTCTTTCCGAAGCGTGCTTGGAAAGGAATGGAATGAAAAGGAAGAGGGAATAGAAGATGGCGGAATTATGGAAGAGGAAGGCAAGGATGAGAGAAAAAAGGAACCCAAGATACCGAATCACGCCTTCCTTTGTGAAGAGAATTCCAATTCCTATCACGACAATCGATGTCGCAAAAAAGAACCGGATCTGAATGAGATCCAATAGCCCTGGAAAAAGAAGATAGACCATCAAGGGTTTGGCTCTGTTTTCGGAAAAGTAGCCAATCCCTTTGACAAGAAGAAGCAGGGAAATAAAATAAAGGATCGTCTTGAACGTCAGATAATCAAGATGGACAAGATTCGCTATCTGGCAAAGCCAGAGCCAGCCATATCCTAAAAAAGAATTCCCTTTTCCTTTTCCAATGGCATCATAGAAATCGGTATAGTTCTTCATATCGGGCAATTCGGGACAAAGATAGCAGATAGCCGTCAAGGAGAGGATTCCCAAAAAAAGAAAATATTTTCTTCTCTGACTGAGAAAAATGAAGAAAAAGGCAAGAAATAACAGGATGATTTTGATCAATAACTTCGACATAGGTATATTTTAGTTGTTCTTGGCTTTCTTTACAACTTGAATATCTTTCAGGATGGTCAGGAAATAACGCCTCATGAATAGAGTCCTGAAGAAAAGTTTTTTCAGTTCATGCAGATTCTGATTCTCCAAGGCAAAAAGACGTCGATTGAGCAAAGAAAGGAATTTCTCTGCGAAGCGAAAATCTTTTTTTGACAGTTCATTTTTCAGTTTCTCTTTGATTTCCTTTTTCTGCTGGATATCTTTTCTGCAGATGCGGATTCTTTCATCCAAATCATTCTTGTTCGAGATCCCGATGGTATTGGAAGAATGAAGTCGATAGGAAATCAATTCTCTGTTCAGATAATAGGCTTCCTTTCTTTCACTTGCTAAACAGGAAATCAGATAGTCATGGGGTGCGCTTTCCAAAGAAGAAAGGACATCCTCTTTGATTTTGCTTGAGAAAGCCATGCAGCATCCAGGCGTGAAACTATATACAAATAGATCATGAAAGGATAGTTTCTTCTTTCTTTGATGGATTTTCTTCTTGATCAGACCATGGTTGGATGAAAAAAGAGAAAGGAATCTTGAATCTGGAATAAGATTTCCATTTCCATCGATTTTCCGGAAAGAGGAACCGATCAGAAGTGCCTTCTTTTCGAATAGAGGCACCATCACTTCCAGTTTCTTGCTGTCCCATATATCATCCTCATCGCAAAGAAAGAGGATATCTCCCTTGGCTAGAGAGATTCCTTTTTTGAAGTTGAGGACATAGCCGAGATTCTTTTCATTCTCATAGAAGAACCAATTCGAAAGATGATTCTTTTCGATATATTCCTTGAGGAGGAGTGGTGTTCTGTCATTGGAGCAATCATCCACTGCGATGACTTCGAAATTCTTGTAGGACTGATTTTTCAAGGAATCCAAAAGAGGAAGAAGATATTTCTCGCCATTGTAGGCTGCTAAAATGATGCTAACCATCGTATTTTCCTAGCCTTTCGAGCTTCGCATGCTTTTTTCCTAGTTTTATCATCTTGTTTTTCACTTTGTGGTCTTTTTCGACATAGCAAATCAAAAGACGGGCAGCGATTTCCCTATAGTGCTGCAAGCGATAGAATCTTTTATCTTTCTTAAAGAGATAGGCTTCGTTTCGATAACGGTAATAGCATCGGATCGGAGAATGACTCTTGCTTGTCAATGTGAAGAAAAGGAACTTTCTTTTCTGCGGTCGGCCGACACTCTGGATAAGATTGTATCTTGTCAGGACAAGAAGGGGAATGCCTTTCTTATAGAACTGGTGATCTAAATCGAAATCGACATAGTCGATGAAGAGTTCTTCATGAAAACCTTCGATTTTCTTATACTGCTCTACATTGATGAAATTCCCACTGGTGATGATGGTTTTCACTCTCATTTCTTCTTTTGCATCAGCATAGCGATGATTATAGTTCAAAGAGATGATTCCATATTCTTTTTTTGCTTCCAGTCTCTTTTTGATTTCATCAATTTGAGAAAAAGGAAAGATGGAATCCTGATCGAGGGTCAGGACAAAATCGAAATGATTCTCAATTGCATAGATCATGCCATCCTTCAGTGCTTTGGCGATTCCTTTATTTTCCATATAGGAAATATAGGAATACGTTTCTTTTTCACGGGAAGTGGAAATGAGAGATTCATTCGATTCTTCGGAATTGTCATAGATAGTGACGAAATCGATTTCTCTGCAATCCAAAAGAGCATTCATATTCTGAATGTCTTTTTCTCCGGGATGATACAAAACAAGGATAGCCTGCAGTTTCATTTCTTTTCTCCTAATTTGAGATTCATGGTCAGGATTTTCTTTCTCTTCTTTTTGAAAAACGGAAGCTTATAGAGAATTGATTTTCCAATGCGGATGATTTCGAAGAACTCCTTATTCCTGAAAAGATAGGCCACAAGGAAATAGACGGCCATTCCGAGAACGATTTTCAGAACCAGGATGAGAATTGTGTTTGTCAAAGGAATATATTTCACGAAATAAAGGACAAATGCCATCAAAGCGGAGTCAAATAGGGCAAAGAAACAGTCCTTCAGTTTCTCCAATAGATTGTACTGAATATATTTATTCAGCGCAAAGGAATTGATGATGATGGATAAGAGGGCATTGATGACGATCGTCCAAGCCAAAGCCATGATTCCATAGTTCAGAGAGATGAAGATGGTCACTAAGAAAAGCGGCTTCTTTATGAATTCCAGACGCAGGGTGATATTGGCTTTTCCGATGGCCTTCAAGGAAAGAATGTCGACTGTTCCGATGACAGAGATGATGGACTGAAGACACATCAGTTTGAGATAAGGTTCCATTGGAAGCCATTTTTCGGTATAAAGAACGATGATCAATTCTTTGGACACCATGATGAAGCCCACCATGATGGGGAATAGGATGAAGGAGAGGAGGCGAAGACTTCTTCTGGAATCATCCTTGATAGCTTTCTTGTCATCGGCGACTTTCGATAAGGCTGGGAATAGTACGCTGCTGAGGGTCGAGGAAATGGTCGTATCGGCGATATTCGGAACCGTCTGTCCTTTGTTATAGTATGCTAAATCAGATTTCGTATATCGCAAGCCGATGATGAAGCTGTTGATCTGATTGAACATCGTACCCACAAAATCAGTGGCCAGATTCCGTATGCCGAACCCTGCCATGGCATGAAGGGATTTCTTTGAGAAATCCTTTGTTGGCCGCCAGGGGACGGTCATCCAAAGAATCAGGGTGTCGATCACGAGGTTGGTCAGCTGTTGGACAATCAAAGAAAGAGCGCCCATCCCCTTATAGGCCATGAAGATGCCGACAAAAGCACTCACGATGGTTCCGATTAGAGTGGAGAAGAAGAATTTCTTGAATTCCATCGTTCGGCTGACATAGGCAATCTGAATCGTGTTGATGGCCGATATTGGGAACTTCAGGGCCATGATTCTTAAAAGAAATGTTAGATCTTGACTATCATAGGCTTTCGCAATCAATGGGGATCCGAAAAAGAAGACGATATAAAGAAGGATGGCCACAAGTAGATTGAGATAGAAGATGGTCGAGAAATCCTCCTTCGTGGCATCTTTCTTCTGAATCAATGCCACAGAAAAACCGGAACTGATGATGACATCGGCGATATTGATGAAGATGGTTACAATGGCGACAACGCCATAATCATCAGGCAACAGAAGTCGAGCCAAAACAAGGGACACAAGAAAAGAGACACCCTGAGCCAAAAAACGTTCGGCAAACTTCCAAAACATGCCATTGACAACCTGTGATTTCAGATTCTTTGTCTCACTTCGCATGATTATCCTCTTTGTTTTGCATAGCCAGTTTCACTTTGATGAGATATTTGTAGGCGCTATAATCGACGGAAGTTGATTTCATTTCGTGTTCGAAGAAATAGGCTTCATCATGGGGATTTATCTGAAAATAGACATCCCCTTTGCTTTTCTTGATGAGATATTCCTGATAGGATTTTGTGAAATAATGGTTGATCTGAATCGGAGCATCCCCTTTGAGCCGGTTGATTCCCTTGATGCAGACATTGTCCTGAACATTCACAGGTGGAAAATAGGTATTCTTATATTTTGTATAGAGCATATGATGGAAGACATTGTTCTTTTCATAATCCGGAACGAATTCGTAGGCGGTGTTGTAGAAGCATTTTCCGATATTCATCAGTTTCGGCCAACAGACAGTGAAGTCCTCACTGAAAAAATTGTTTGGATCTCTATCCATTTTTCCAGAGGAAGTGAACATCTTCCAATAGATCAAGACGGAACCGCGATTCTTTTCAAAAGGAATAAGAAAATCCTTGATGCTATTCTGCTGGATGGGAATAATCAGTTCATCAAGATCGATGAAACCAATCCAATTGGTCTCACTCGAAAATCGATTGACCATATCCGCATAGGCTTCCATTTGCGCATGGTCTTTCTCCCAAGGAAGAAGGGTGACAAGCCCGGAATCGATGTAGGGCTTCAGAACAGAGAGAGAATCATCGCTGGAATTGTTGTCATACATGTAAAAGTGGTCGATTCCAATGGCATGATTATATTCGACCCATTCTCGGATATAGGGACTTTCATTTTTGAAGATAGCACAAATCGAGACATAATATTTTTTCTTCTCTACCTCTTTTGGATGAACGCGATTCATCTTTCTTTTGCGAAAATGGCACAATAAAGAAACCGCAATTCTCTTGATGGCGTTTCTTTGTGGAATCGGTGAATCATAAATGAACGATTGATCTTCTCGGATTTCTTTTTTCATAGATTTGGATTATTCGAAATGATTGATGGTTTCGACGATATATTTCAGTTCATCTTCTCGCATGCCGTTATACATCGGAAGGGATAAGACTTCATCCGCGGCTTTTTCCGTGATGGGGAAGTCGCCTTTCTTGTATCCTAAAAACTGATAGGCCTCGGAAAGATGCGGTGGAATCGGATAATGGATGATGCTTCCGATTTCATGCCCCTTGAGATACTGCTGGAATTCATCTCTTCTCGAGGTGTGGATGACATACTGATGCCAGGTGGAATCAGCATGGGGTCTTACCTTGGGAAGCCGAATCAATGGATTCTTGATATTATCGGTATAATATTGGGCAATCTTGACTCTTTCCTTGTTGATTTCATCCATGTGGGTCAGCTTCACATTGAGCAATCCAGCCTGCAATTCATCGAGTCTGGAATTTGCACCGATGACTTGAAAATGATAGTGCACATTGCTTCCGTAGTTTCGATAGACGCGGAACATATGGGCGATGTGCTCATCATTCGTGCAGATGGATCCGCCATCACCAAAGGCACCACAGCCTTTCGTCGGATAATAGCTGAAGCAGGAGATATCGCCGAATGTTCCGACCTTCTTTCCCCGATAGGAATTTCCATGGGATTGGGCACAATCTTCGACGACCTTCAAATTGTATTTCTTGGCCAAAGCCATGATGATGTCCATGTCACAGGACTGTCCGAAGAGGTGGACAGCCAAAATCGCCTTGGTTCTCGGGGTGATCTTCTCTTCGATTTTGGCCGCATCGATGTTGTCATATTCATCAGGCTCGACAAAGACAGGCGTTGCTCCATTGATGGTGATTCCCATCACGCAGGCGATATAGGAATTGGCTGAGACGATGACTTCATCCCCTTCATGAATTCCAAGAATCCGAAATGAGAGCCATAAGGCATCCAATCCCGAGGCTAAGCCGACACAGTATTTCGTGCCAATGAATTTTGCCCAATTGTTTTCGAAGGTTTCGAGTTCCTTCCCCATGATGTACCATCCTGAGCGAAGGACTTCCAGAGCCTTTTTCTCATATTCTGGGGCATACTGTTCATATTGTCTTTTCAGATCGTTTGGAATAATCATATCTTTTCTCCTCTCATAATATTATTTTCCTAAAAAAGGCATCAGTCTGTGCAATGCTTTTTTTCGAAGAAGTTTTCTTGTTTCTTTCTTCAGCGCATTCTCTTTGTAGAACACCTTGAATGGTTCTTTGTCATTTTCCAGGATGTAGGAAGAAGGTTTCTTTCTTATATGATAGACATAATTTATATTTGCCAAAAATGCGAGTGTGTCTTTCCTTACGGAATCAAAGGTGGATATCGTGATGAGTCCTTTTCTTTGAAGGTCTAAAAGAATGCCGAGATATTCTACTGCAAATGTGTAATAAACATCATATTTCCCTTTCTTGCTTTCATCGACTTCGATTTCATCCAAGAGGAAGGTGTTATCCAATATATAGGATGCTTTCTTTGGTTGGGAAAACAAAATGGTGGTATGGGGAAACATTTCGTTGAAGTTCTGGAGATTGAGATCCAACTTTTCAAAATCCTCCTTCCAGAATCCCATTCCTGTGGACCAAGAAGAATAAATCGAAAGTTCCTTGACAAATTTATCAAAGGAATTCACAACTATTTGTTCTTTCCGTGTAAGTTTCCCATCTGTGAAATAGACGAATGGCTTATCTTCCTTATGCTTTCTGACGAAATCCAAAAGGTAATCCAATCCATTCTCGACAAGCAGGGTTCGATGATTAATGAATTTGATGAAAAGCCCCTTTGCTTCCTTGTAGCATTCGATTTCATTGAGGAATGGAAGTGCTTTCGTCTTCTTGTAATGAAGGTTCGGAAATCGTTTCTGATATTCATTCATTCCGATTTGGAAGTCACCGTTGTTTCCGTTATCACTCACAACAACCTCAAAATCATCGAAGGATTTTGCCTGTTTGTAGATACTATCCAAGACAGGAAAGACCCATTCGGAGATTCCATTCGTCGGAATGCATAAGGAGAGCAATAATTCTTTATTTTCCATGATGTTCCCTTAAATACTGAATATATTGGTCATAATCACGGAGATATTCTTTTCCGTCATAATGTGTGCTTGCCAGAACAAGTAGCACGGAGTCTGGGGAGAAATCATACATCTCTTTCCAGATGAGCTTGGGAAGATAGATTCCTTCCATCGGCTTGCTCAAGGACACGACATCTGTTTTTTCTCCATCGGTAATCTTGATCTTTGACGAACCGGCCACATTTATCAGGACAAATTCTGAGTTGATGTTGGCATGCTTTCCACGCACAACCGTGTCATCAGAGCCATAGATATAGAAGACTCTCTTGATTTCGAAGGGAATATCCTGATTTCCTTCGACAACGACCAATTTTCCTCGTTCATCCCCTAAATCAGAGAATTTGAGGAGTTCATACATTTTATTTTCCATAGCGTTCCATCCACTTCATGTATTCACCGCTTTCGACATGCTTCAGCCATTCCTGGTTTTTCAGATTCCATTCAATGGTCGGAAGAATGCCGGTTTCGAAATTGTAGGTTGGTCTCCAGGAGAGTTCGTTTTCGATCTTGGTCGGATCCATGGCATAGCGTCTGTCGTGTCCAGGACGATCCTTCACATATGTGATGAGTGATTCTGGCTTATTCAAGGCCTTCAATATCGTTTTGACAACCTGAAGATTCGTTCTTTCATTGTGTCCGCCGATATTGTAGACCTCGCCATCCTTTCCGTTGCGGACGATGAGATCGATGGCATTGTTGTGATCGCCGACATAGAGCCAATCACGGACATTGCTTCCTGTTCCATAGACTGGAAGAGGTTCATTTCGCATGGCTTTTTGGATGATGAGTGGAATCAGCTTCTCAGGGAACTGATAGGGGCCATAATTGTTGGAACAACGTGAAATGGTGACAGGAAGGCCGAAGGTTCTATGGTACGCCATGACCAATAGATCGGCACTTGCCTTGGATGCCGAATAGGGACTCGATGTATGAATTGGGGTTTCTTCCGTAAAAAAGAGATCCGGACGATCAAGTGGAAAATCGCCATAGACTTCATCTGTGGAAACCTGGTGATATCTTTTGATGCCATATTTTCGACAGGCATCCATCAGGACCTGGGTTCCGAGGATATTTGTCTTCAGGAAGATTTCAGGATTCTCAATGGAACGGTCGACATGGCTTTCTGCGGCAAAGTTGATGACATAATCAAAATGTTCTTTCTCAAAGAGGCGATAGACGGCTTCACGGTCGCAGATATTCTCATGGACGAATTTGAAATTCGAATTCTTGAGAATGGGTTCAAGGGTTTCCATGTTTCCGGCATAGGTCAAGGCATCGATACAGACCCATGTATCATCCTTATATTTTTTGACCATGGTGTGGAGGAAGTTGCCGCCGATAAATCCGGCACCTCCCGTGACAAGAAATTTAGACATTTGGTTCACCCTCCTTTTCAAGCGATAAAATATAGCGATCAGTAGCATCCTGCCATGATGGCAATTTCCCAAAACCTGCCTTTATCAAGGATTCCTTACTCATTCTTGAATTCAACGGACGATCCGCTTGATTCGAAACGAGCTTCTTATATTCCTTGGAAGTAACAGGAATGACTTCGACATTTTTATGAGCAATATGGAAAATGTAAGATGCGAACTCGGCCCATGAACAATAACCTTCATTGGTTGCGTGATAGATACCATACTTTTCAGTTTCCATCATGTCACACATGAGTTTGGATAAATCGTACGTATAGGTCGGACTTCCAATCTGGTCATCGACGACATTGAGTTTGTCATGCGTTGCAGATAATTTTAGCATGGTTTTGATGAAATTGTTTCCGTTGATGCCGAAAACCCAGCTGATGCGAAGAATGAAATATTTCTTCAGTGTCGCTGTGACGAAGTCCTCTCCTTCGCTTTTCGTCTTTCCATAGACACTCAAGCCGTTCTTGGGAGAGTCGATCTCGAATGGCTTTTCGCCTTTTCCATCGAAGACATAGTCAGTGGATATATAGAAGAGAGTCGCATCGACTTCCTTGCAGGCTTCCGCAATATATTTCGGGCCCAAGGCATTGACCTTATAGACTTCTTCAGGCATTTCCTCTGCCTTATCGACTGCCGTCCATGCGGCATTGTGCATGACGACATCCGGCATATATTCCCTGATGAATTTCTTCACAGCTTGTTCATCAGTGATATCGAGCTGATCTTTATCAAGACCAAGAACATTCTTATACCCTCGTTCCTTAAGTTCTCTGACGCAGTCATATCCGAGCTGCCCTTTGACTCCGGTGACGAGGATTTTTCTATCTTTTTTCATATTGTCTGCCTTTCTTTGCTTTTTCTTCTTATCTTTATTTCATTTTCTTTTCAAATAGGAGTAAAGAACAGAGAAGATATTCCTTGTATGGCACTGTTCGATCTTTTCTTTCTGAGAAGCGAGGAATCGATTTCTTAGATCATTTCTTTTCTCATGAAATCGTTGGCGTATCTTCTCTTCGCATGGTTCGAAACGGTTTTTTATGGAAAACATTTATATAGGATCATATGAATTTATGGCGATTCTTTTCACAGGATTTCAAAATCTCCAAGTTCAGCTGACGATTCACTGAATTATCCTCATCGGTATCCGTACAGAGGAAGACTTTCGAGATTCCTGTTTTTGCATATTTCAAAATTGGTCTAGAAGACAATCTTGCTTTCCTTGAGAGAAGGATGCTTCATATCCTTTTCAGAAAGAGATATTTCCTTGATGTCTGGCCATTCGATGGCAATATCCGGGTCATCATAGATGATTCCTCCTTCATAGCCTGGATCATAGACATCATCGCACTGGTATTCGAAGAGTGCGGTTTCGCTCAGAACTAAAAAACCATGGGCAAAGCCTCTTGGAATCATAAACATATTGTGCTTCTCGGCACTGAGAACGACGCTGACATATTTTCCATAGGTCGGAGAATCTTTTCTCAGATCGACAGCGACATCGAAGACATCTCCTTCGACGACGCGGACAAGCTTTGCCTGTGGTTTTCTTGTCTGGAAGTGAAGACCGCGGAGAACGCCTTTATGGCTTTTTGACAGATTCGACTGCACAAAATGATAATCAAGACCGGCTCTTTGGAACAGGTCTTCTTGATAGGTCTCCAAAAAGTATCCACGGGGATCTCCAAAGACTTTCGTCTGGATGATATAAACGCCTTCGATATCTGTTTTCTTGAATTCAAATGACATGATGATGACCTCTAGTATTTGATATTTCCGTCAGCGACACGGATAAGGTATTGACCATATTCGTTTTTCTTCATGGATTCACCTTCTTTGAGAAGTTCTTCTTTGCTGATCCAACCATTGACATAGGCGATTTCTTCTGGACAGCAGATTTTGATGTCCTGATGTTCTTCAACGATTTTCACAAAATTGGATGCATCATTCAAGGAAGCCATCGTTCCCGTATCCAGCCAAGCATAGCCTCTTCCGAGTGTAGTCACATGGACATTTCCCCTTTCGAGATACATATTGTTGAGTGTTGTGATTTCGAGTTCGCCTCTTTTTGATGGCTTGACTTGCTTTGCCAGGAAAGAGACTCCTTTTGGATAGAAATAGAGACCTGTGACAGCATATTCGCTTTTTGGATGCTCAGGCTTTTCTTCGATGGATATGGCTTCTTTCTTCTCGTTGAATTCCACAACACCGAAACGTTCCGGGTCTGTGACATGATAGCCATAGAGGGTGGCTATGCCATTTTCTGCTCTTTGGACAGAGTTGAGAAGATGATTTTTCAGGTTTGCACCATAGAATATATTGTCTCCCAAGACCATAGCACAGGCATCATCTCCTATAAATTTTTCTCCGATGATGAATGCCTGGGCAAGACCATCCGGACTCGGCTGCACCTCATAGGAAATCTTGATTCCAAATCGATTTCCGTCACCTAAAAGTTCTTTGAACCTTGGGGTATCCGATGGTGTCGAGATGATGAGAATGTCTTTGATTCCTGCCATCATCAAGACTGAAAGCGGATAATAAATCATCGGTTTATCGTAAACCGGAAGCAACTGCTTCGATGTGACCAAGGTCAGTGGATATAATCGTGTCCCACTGCCGCCTGCTAAAATAATGCCTTTCATTTTCTATTCTCCTTTTTCTTTCGTATTGAATTGAATCCTTTCTTTTTGCCTTTGAGTCTTGCAAGCATGTTCGGCACGAAGAGGACAAGGGCTGGAATATTGAATTCCAGAAGTGCTCTTCCAACGACTTTGAATGCCAATTTCAGTCCGGCATCTGTCGAGGAATAGGAATCGAATTCCTTATGCATGCCGAAGAATTGCCCGAAGAGGAAGTATCGTTGTCTTATCTGCTTCAAAGTGAATCTATGGGAATGATCAACAAAACTTTCTGCACAGTATCTGACAGCCTTGCCATTCATGATGACTCTATAGGCATACCACATATCTTCATTTGTCGGCAGGTCCTCGCCATATCCGCCGATGGATTTGAAATAACTGACATCCAACGCAGAGCATGCATCGGAAGCAAAGAAGGTGTTCAGTCCGAGAACAGGAATGGATTCTTTCGTCTTGACGAGGGATTCCTTTGGATAATTGATCATTCGTGTGTATCGTTCGAGAGTTCGGTTCGAATTGACTTGCCGCAGATAGTCGAATTTCACGTTTTCATTCAAGGAATCAATCAGGACTTGATATACGTTTGTTTCTGTAATCCTGACATCCTGTGTCAATAGGATGGCGATATCGCTTTCACTTTCCAAGATAGCCTGTTGTCTTGTCAGGGAATGGGAGAATTCTTCCTTCTTTATCGTCTTATAGGAGCAATGAAGTCTTTTGAGTTCCTCTTCCGAACCATCGTCTGTCTGCGTGAGATAGAATTTCAGGGAAAGAAGACAATCGTGGACAATCTGCTTTTCGAATTCGGATTTTATTTTTTCTATATATTGTTTTCCGTTGTAGAGAAAAACAAGAACCTGAACTTTTTTCATATTGCTGCTTAGACCACCTTTCTTCAATCGATGCCTTTGCAAAGAGTTTCTCTGTACATTCTTTCTTTCTTATAGAAGGCAAAGTCTTTCTTTGACTTCACAAAAGAATATTCTGCTTCTAAAGGAAGGATGA
Source organism: Bacteroides uniformis (assembly GCA_963600815.1). Classification (GTDB taxonomy): domain Bacteria; phylum Bacillota_I; class Bacilli_A; order RFN20; family CAG-288; genus Enterosoma. The sequence continues at coordinate 20,056 of CAVCCX010000025.1, forward strand.
GAAGATAGATGGAAAGAACGCTTGTTCCATCCATGCTTAATGGCATGAGTTTTGATTCTTCTGTGCTATAGCCTATCATAATCAAAAACAAGAAAAGATAGACAATGCCATGTTCGTCGTGCTTCGCAATCAGAGAGATTATATGATAAAACAGATAGGAATAAAAACACAAAAGAAGCAAGAAACCAATCCATCCATAGGCAAGAAGCATATCGATGAAGGCACTATGGGCAAAGTCGACTAATTCCTGTTCCATTCGAATGCCAGATTCTTTGAAGAAATAGAGGTAAGGTTCTTTTCCATAACCGAAAAGATAAGAGAACGGAGTCGAAAACAAAGAGAGTGCTCGATCATGCAGTGCATTTCTTGTCGTCAAGGTCCGATAATCCCTAAAACTGCTGAAGAGGTAGACAATCTTCTTTCCCAAGGGTGTCTCGTTATATCCGAGTGCCATGACAAGAAGGAAGATGACGAAGAAAGAAAGAAGAATAATGGAAAGAATTCCGTTGGCCTTGTTTCTTTTCAGGTCGAAGACCGCCATATAGAAAAGAAGGAATCCCATGGTCAGGAAGATAAGAAGGGAAGGAAGCCTGCTTGCTGCACAGAAGCAGGTCACGAAATCAAAGGCCATCAAGAATAAAAAGAAATATCCGAATCTCTTATGATAGAAATAAAGGAATAAAAGACTCAAAGAAGAAATCCACAGGAAGAAGCCATACATATTCTTGTGTGTGGTGAAACTCGTCACAGGAAGGATGACACCGGCTTTCTTTCCTGCAAGCAGCATGAAGTTGTTTTCGATCTCATCCATTTCCTTTATATAGGAATAGAACTTCATGACAAGGAAGGCTAAATATATGAGAATGAGAACATATTGGAAGACTTTCTTGAATGCTTTCTTATCCAATGTGGGAATAAAAACAAGAAGGAGAAGCATGTAGCTGAGCGAGAAGGATTCAGCCAGGAAGGAAAGCGTTCGATTCAAAAAGGAGACGCCTTCATAAGAGAAACTCTTGATGGTCTGATCAAAAGGAGAAAGAATCTCAATGGAGAATGCTCCATATGGAGAAGCATAATTCGTGATGGCACGACAGAGAATCATCAACCCGAAGAAGGAAATCAGCCATGGCGAGACTTTCATCGTCTGTTTCTTTTTCCTTCTCGATATGAAAAGAGAGGCAAAGAAGACATAAAGAAGCATTCCGATGATCAAAAGAAGAGGAAACCATGTTGAGAAATGAACGGAAAGCCAGGAATCATTGTTTTCACCAAGAAGAATCTTCTTGCTCAGTCCTGCAATGGAGAATAGAGCTGGGAAAGCAGAGAGGAAGAAGAGAAAGACAATATCCACTATTTCACTTTTATCGATTTTGTTCTGACTGTTTCTTAAAGTACATATAGAATTCATACGTTTCCTATTATAGCCAATAGCATTTCTATTTCCTAGGACGAAGTAAAACAATCTAGATGAAATCGGTTTAGCAATAATAAAAAGGATTCTTTAAAAAAGCGTTGGCTTGGATTTTTGGAAATGAAGACAGTTATGCTCAAAAAAATATCATTGTTTGTGAGACAAATAGTGAACTGACAAGTATTCCAGTGAAATAGGAGTGGAGACTAAACGGATTGAAAATCTTTTCTTCGGAATATAAAATGGATGACATAATGATCGATTTTATCCGGAGTTTTGCTTTATCTTTCCTTTTCTTTCGATAAATCTTTGCCAAGATGGTAACTTTTTCCTGAGAAAGAATCTTGATGCATTCTACGTCCCTAGAGTGAAAAGAGACGACAATCGGTTGCTTTGCACTTGCATTTTCTAAAGAAAATGAGGAAAATAACTTCAATATGACAATTGATACATTTATCGAATATAATTTCGCTCCCTTCATCGGTGTCGTCTTCCAGGTCATCATCCTTCTCTTCAGCCATAATTTTTCCAAGAAGGAACGCACACTTTTTATCATCACCATCTGTCTGGAAGTCCTTGAACTGGTTGCCTACAATCTCGAATTCATGTATGCGGAAAGAACGACCTATAGCATCTGGAGAGTGATCTATTCTGTCATCGGCTATATCACAAGACCGGCCTTGGTCTATCCTTTTGTCTTGCTTCTCAGACCGAAATTCACGCAAAAGCATGAAAAGGTCTGGTATCTTGATCTCATTCCTTTAGCTCTTGTCATCATCATCCAGCAGTTTGCTTTCTTCACGAAATGGGTTTTCTATTTTGACCAGAGCAATACCTTCCATCGCGGACCTTTAGGCTATATCTCACAGGCAGTGACCATCTTCTATGTCGTGGAAGCTTCCTTCTTCTTGATGATCGACCGTTTCCGAAACAAGAAATTCAATGTCGCTTTGATTGCCATCATCATGATCTATGTCATCCTGGCGATGGTCTTTGAGTCTATCTTCAATATCCGTTCTTTGGGCATCAGTTCAGCAGTCTTCTCGATTGTCTTCTTTATGTTCTTCACGATGACGAATTCCCTCAATGACATCACCGAGAAACTCAAGGACCTCAGTGAAGTCGATTTTCTATCCAAGCTCTACAACCGCTATGCCGGAGAAAAGAAGGTAAATGAAATCATCCTCCAGGAACATCATGGTGCGTTCCTGATTCTCGACATCGATAACTTCAAGAAAATCAATGATACCTTCGGCCATGCCAGCGGTGATCAGATTATCGAGGAATTGGCGAATGTCATCCAGAAAAGATTCCAGGGTGGAGACATCAATGTCCGACTTGGCGGAGATGAATTTTCTATCTTCACCACAAGATATTCTGCACTGGAAGACATCAAAAAGGATATCGACCTCTTCTTTGAGGATATCGATAAGATCACTTTGGCAAAAGACAAGGACTATCGAATCCATGTCTCCGTGGGTATGGCATCTTTGAAGAAAGGCGAAATCAAGAACTTCGATTCCCTCTATAAGGAAGCCGATATGAAACTCTACGAAGCCAAAAAGCATTTCGGAAACTATCTTTCCTACTGATTGATTCTTTTCTTTCTTCGATGATTTAGAGAATACAATCCGGGCATTCCAATGTGCCCATTTTCTTTTGTTTCCTCTTTGAAAGAAGAAGCAAGGCTTCTATAATAGTGCTATTGTTCTTTGCCTGTCTGATCTCATGAAAAAGGATACACAACATGAAAGAAATCCACGTTGAAACGATTGCCAAAGAAGTTGAACGGCTATGCATCGAAGCAGCCACCTATCTGAATGACGAAGTCTCCCACTGCCTTCGAAATGCGATGAAGAAAGAAGAAGGACTTCCTCAGCAGATTCTCTCTCAGATCATAAAGAATGATGAAATCGCTATCCGGGAGAATATTCCCATGTGTCAGGATACAGGCATCATGATTGCCTTTGTGGAAATCGGAAACGATGTCCATCTGGATGGTGATCTTTATTCTGCCATCAATGAAGGCGTCCGAAATGGATATACGAATGGGTATCTGAGGAAAAGTGTTGTTTCTTCCCCGTTAAGAAGAATCAATACGAAAGACAATACACCCGCCATCGTCCATGTGAAATATACGCTTGGCGACAAACTGAAAATCACTCTGTGTCCAAAGGGAGCCGGAAGTGAAAATATGTCAAAGGTAAAAATGCTTGTCCCTGCTGATGGAATACCCGGTATCAAGAAATTCGTTCTGGATACCATTCTGGAAGCCGGGGGAAGAGCCTGTCCTCCCTTGATTGTCGGAGTCGGTATCGGCGGCGACATGGAAAAATGTGCACTCCTCGCTAAAGAAGCACTCCTAAGACCGCTTGATGATCATTCGACGGATGAAGATGCAAGAAGACTCGAAGAAGAACTCCTTGAGGAAATCAATGAACTGAATATTGGACCGATGGGACTCAAGGGAAAAACGACTGCCTTGGCCTGCAAGGTGAATCTCTATCCCTGCCATATCGCTTCTCTTCCTGTGGCCGTCAATCTGCAGTGCCATGCCTCAAGACATAAGGAGGTCATCCTATGAAAATCAAATATCCGGAAGAAAAAGAGAAACTGCTCACTCTTCATGCGGGGGATATGATCGAATATACCGGTGTCTTATATACCTCTAGAGATGCTGCCCATATGAGACTCTCTGAAATGGTCGAGAAGAAAGAAGAAATCCCTGTCGATTATTCTTCCCAGTTCATCTACTATGCAGGACCTACTCCAACAAAACCGGGTCATACAATCGGAAGCATCGGACCGACCACATCCTCTAGAATGGACAAGTTTGCACCGCTGATGAGTGTTCTCCATGTCCGGGGAACCATCGGAAAAGGCCCGAGAAGCAAGGAGTGCTCGCAGTATTACAAAGATCATCACATCCTCTATTTTGTGGCCACTGGCGGATGTGGAGCGCTTCTCTCCCATTGTGTGAAGAAGGCTGAAGAAGTTGCCTTCCTCGACCTAGGACCAGAATCGGTCAAAAGGCTCGAAGTGGAAGATTTTCCGCTTCTTCTGGCTATCGATGCATTCGGTGAAGATTTGTTTGAGAAAGAATAAAGGAGAATCCCATCATGGATCTAAAAGAAGAAAGTTTGAATCTGCATAAGAAGAATCACGGAAAACTCGAAATCCGTTCCAAGGTCAAAGTCGAAAGCCAAAAAGATCTTTCCTTGGCCTATACCCCGGGTGTTGCCTATGTCTGCAAGGAAATCGAAAAAGACCCATCCTTGGCCTATGAATACACCTCGAAAGCCAACGTGGTGGCCGTCATCTCGGATGGCTCCGCTGTCTTGGGATTAGGAAATATCGGCCCTTATGGCGCCATTCCGGTCATGGAAGGAAAATCCATCCTCATGAAGGAATTGGCCGGTGTCGATTCGATTCCCATTTGTCTTGCCACGCAGGATGTCGAAGAAATCATCAAGACCTGCAAATATCTCGAACCCACATTGGGTGCCATCAACCTGGAAGACATCTCCGCTCCCCGTTGTGTCACCATCGAAAGAAGACTTCAGGAAGAAATGAATATCCCGGTCTTCCATGATGACCAGCATGGAACAAGCATCATCGTCTCCGCGGTCTTCAAGAATATTGAAAGACTCACAAAGAAACCGCTCAAAGATATGACCCTTGTCATGTCGGGAACCGGTGCTGCCGGAAGCCAGATTGCCAAGATGCTCAAGAAGATCGGCGTCGGGAAAATCTATGCCTATGACATCACCGGTGTCATCGATCAAAAGAAATATGATTCCTATAATTTCCTCATCCAGGAACTCCTCGATGAAGGAATCTATGATACCCCGGAGAATCATGATGGAACACTTGCCTCCATCATGAAAGGAGCCAATGCTTTTGTCGGTGTCTCGGCACCGAACCTAGTCACACCGGAAATGGTCCAGTCGATGGCCAAGGATCCGATTGTCTTTGCCATGGCCAATCCTGTTCCAGAAATCTCCTATCCAGATGCAAAGAAGGCAGGAGCCTATATTGCCGGAAGCGGAAGAAGCGACTTCCCCAATCAGATCAACAATGTCTTGGCTTTCCCCGGTCTCTTCAAAGGGGCCTTGGCTGTGAGAGCCTCCAAGATCAATGTCGAAATGCAGATTGCTGCCGCTGATGCGATAGCCAGCATCATCCCGGATGAAGAACTCTCCCCTGACTATATCGTTCCCTCTCCCTTCGATAAGAGAGTCGTCGAAGCCGTCAGCAAGGCTGTCAGCGAAGCCGCCATCAAGACGGGTGTCTCGAAGCTGTATCCGAAGAAATAAAGTACATTATCTAAAAAAACACGGCATGGAAATTGTTTCTCTAGGTCGTGCTTTTTGTTTTCACTGATCCGCTTCTATCTGAAATGGTATTTTCCTTTGCCGTTTCCCTTTACGGGTTCAATGACATTGAGGTTTAAGAGGTGGTTGATGTAATTGGTTCCAGAAGCATTGGATACCTTCAGATAATCAATCAGGTCTTTTCTTCCGAAGATGTCATTGAAGAAGTGCTTATAGATATCCAATAAAGTATTCTTGATGTTATCAGAGAAATCCGAATTTTTTATGATTTCGATGCAGTCGATGGTGTTGATTTTGACGGATTCCATCTCTTTTATTTGGTTTCTATCTGGCAGCGTCTCTGGAATATCAAGATTTCTCTCTTGCTGATCGTATGTCTGGAATCGAACATATTCTTTGTTGATTGGAATTCTGACGGATGTGATTTCGATATTCTCATCATATTCCTCAAAATGAAATCTTTCGGATCCATTTCTTTGCATCGCTCTTTTTGCTTTTCCGATTCCAGAGCCATAGGATTCGATGTAATCGAGTGCCTTGAACATCTCTCGAATCGAGGAATTCTCATAGGAACGGTTCGGAAAAGCTTCCAATTCATTCAAATCCCGGATTGTGACAGGCGGGATGGGTTTGTTGTAGTTGGTGATGACGATGGAATCGTCATAGATATAGATCTGTACTGTTCTTGGATTCTCATAGTTTTTATGAACGATGGCATTTGTCACCAATTCTTCAACAGTCGAATAAGGATAATTGTAGATGGTTGAACTTTCGACTTCGTTCTTCACCCGCAATGTGATGGAATGGATGTATCTGTTTTTGATATCATCCATCACGTTTTTCAGCTGTTTCCAGATCGGACCTCGATATTCCTTGGACTGCATCATGGTTTCTCCAAGTCTGCTGCGATAAATCAGTTCAACAAAGGAATATGGGATGAAGGCCTCTGGTGTGCGGGAGAACATCAAGACAGCAAAGTTCTTCACCTGGCCTGTTGTCGTATCGATCAGATTCATGTTCCTTGCCATTTCCAATTTGGAAAGAACATTGGTGTTGTTTCGGCTGCTGGTGAGGGCCAAGTATTCCCGGATATAGTCGACATCGATATCATCGAGAGAAGCGACATTCGAGACTTCTTCTGTGAAATGATAGTTTGCGAATTTCTTCAGAAGATTGAATTCCTCCATGACGGAAGCAAGCCTGGATTCTCTTTCGATTCGAATGTATCTTCCTCTCTTCAAATTGATGGATTTGTCTTTTTCGGCTTTCTCGGTGACTTCATAGGGTCCGTTATTGTTGTTCATGAAAGCGACAATGACAAAAGCCTTGCCATCAAGCAGGGCATGAGTGATATGGAAGTCCATTTTTGGCTTGACGAAACTGGTGAGTGATTTGACAGCGTTCTCAATTGTTTCGATTTCACTTTCACTATATCTGCTGATTGGCCGAATCGGAGTCGCTTTCAGATTTTCCTTCTTATGTTCTTCGATACCCAATAAAATGAGACAAAGATTTCGGTTCATCAGATTGTTTGCATAAGCACACATGGTTTTCAGGATTTTATCTTTCTGAAGATGTGA
>CAVCCX010000026.1:0-26788 GCA_963600815.1 Bacteroides uniformis
CTGTTCGACCTTCTTTCTTTTCTCTTCCTCTGATAATCCCATAGGAAATGCCTCCCTCACTTATATATTGCCTTGTGAAGGGAGATTTTTTGGAAAAAGATGAAGATTATTTCTAATTTTTTATAGGCACCAAAAAAGGAGCATAAACCCCATTCCACAAGCAATGAAACAGCAGCTTCTCGCTCCTTCTTTTTTATTTTCCGTTCTTCTCTTCCATCATCCATTGATAGAGATTATGCAATTCACCCTCAAAGCAGAGGCCATAGAGAATGCCATCAACTCCATTTCGGATATTCTCTTTCATGCTTTTATGGACAAAGTCATGGGCAATCTTCACGGATTGTTCAAGGTCGAGTCCATTGAGAAGACAGCCGATCATGGCACTGGCGAAACTATCTCCGGCACCATGATATTTTCCAGGAAGATTCTCCGTGCTATAGAAACTCAGCTTATCTATCTTCGAGTCATAGATTGCGCATCCTGCCTGATTCCCTTCAAAAAGGACACCGGTCACAACCACCTTTTCAGGTCCCATCAGAGAAAGAGCCTTGGTAATCTTTTTTGCTTCTTCTTTTGTCATTTCTTCTCCCTGATAAGGAATCTTGAGAAGATGGCAGGCCTCCGTCTTATTCGGAACGATGATGGAAGCATATTTGAGAAGCGCACGCATCTCATCAACATGACTCTCATCGAATCCGGCATAGAGTTTTCCATTGTCGCCAAAGGCTGGATCGACAAAGACCAATGTCTTATCTTTCTTATATTTCCCGATGATTTTTTCGACAATCTCCGCCTGCCCTTTTCCAAGATAGCCCGTATAGAGACAATCAAAAGAAATATTCGCCTGGTCCCACATCCGGACATTCTCCAGCATATGAGAAGTCAAATCTACATAATTGAATTCCTTGAAAGCCGTATGATTGCTCAAGACAGCGGTCGGAAGACCGACCGTTTCGATTCCCATAGAAGAAAGAATCGGCAAAGCAACCGTCAAAGAACATCGGCCGAGGCAGGAATAATCCTGAATCGTCAAACAGCGTTTCATCATTTTCTCCTTTCAAAAGAAAAGGCACTAGAGTGCCCTTTCCAAGATATGCATAGGAAGAGCAAACATCTCCGAGAATTTCTTCATTTCCTCTTCGTTCGGCCTGCTTTTTCCTTTTTCCCAGTCCTGAACTATCTCATCAGGAATTCCTAAATGATCAGCAACGAAACAAAAATCGACATTGTATTCCTTATAGATACTCTGTAATATCTGAGCAAAGGTCATTTCTTATCCGTTGGCGCCGGGAATGGCGATTCCTTATCTTCTTCCACAACGATCAGATTTTGTTCTTCACTCTTGGAAGAACCCTTCGACTTCTTTCTCAGATCCGAGATATCGATGATCTTGACATCGGTATTGGTTGGATGATCTTCCGAATTCACCTGATGCTGACTCTGCAGCTCTTCTTCGATCTGATGTTCCTTGATCATCTTGTTTGTATTTCGAATCTTGATAAGAATGACAGCCAAGGATGCAATGCCTAAAATGATAAGAACAATACCGAGAACCAGAAGCATGAAGACTTCGACGGTTTCACGCTTGTTGATGTAGAAAATCAGATAGGTCACACCAGCACCGACAAGAAGACCCGCCAGAACAAAGGAAGTGATTGCTTTCGGAAGAGATTTCTTGATTCCCTTTCCGATGATCAGATCCACACCATGAAGAATGAGCATCAAAGCGAAGAGGATGGCGAAGATGGAAACAAAATAGGATAGAACCTCATTGATGATGTCTCTCTTGATGAACAAAACCGTCGCCAAGGAAAGTACCATTTCACCAATCAGACATTCCTGGTTGTATGGATTTCGATTCAGCAGATATCCAGAAAGAATATCCAGCGCTCCATAGACCGCAGCGATGACACCGACTGAGATGGATAACATCGCAGAGACTGATTCATTGTTCTTGTAATTGATAACAGCCGTGATAACAAATAAAATGCCAAGAATGATCAAAATCGCCGACTGACCGATCTTGATCCACTTATATGTTCCAATTCTTTCTTCCGTTGCTTCTGTTATTTTCATATTCGAATCTCCCAATAAAATCTTCCTATTATAATATAATTTCAAACATATAGAAAGAAAAAAAGAAAGATGACACAGATATGGAAAGGCTTTATTCATCAAGAAAAGGTAAAAAATATTCCATAAAAGCTCATCATTTCTCTATCAAGAAAGGTTCAGCAAAGAACTTTGTGAAAATCAACATAAACAAAACAAGCAAGACAAAAAATAATACGCATTAAGATGTGTTGGATTTATGAATATTTGAATGTTAACCAACTTTGTATCATAGATAAAAAGATAAAACCAAGTAAGAATATTTCTTGTTGTATTTAAAAAAGAGGATAGGTATAATATCCCTACATGCGTTTTTTTGTGCGCATTTTATTTAACTAGGAGGGTTTAACCTTATGAAACGTACTTATCAGCCAAGCAAAATCAAGAGAGCACATACTTGTGGCTTCAGAGCAAGAATGGCCACCAAGAATGGTCGCAAAGTCTTATCCAGAAGAAGAGCCAAAGGCAGAGTCCATTTGACTCAGGCCTAAACTATTGGATCTTTTTTCGGTTGCAACGATGAAAAAAGAACTCAGGCTGACTGAATCAGCCGATTTCAAAAAAGTCTTAGACAAACGACATTGCGCCGGAAAGAATTCGTCCGTTTCGGTATTCTATGCTGAAAACAAAGACTCTCACGCCCATATCGGGATTTCCGTATCCAATAAATTGGGAAACGCCGTGACACGCGTCAGAATCAGAAGACAAATTCGGGCTCAGATTAATCTGACAGATGTCCTCTCGAAGCCGTATGACATCGTCATCATCGCACACGCAGGATATCTGGAAAAAACATTTCAGGAGAATTGTGAAATTCTAAGGAAATGTTTCTCACATCTGGGCTCTCCATCCAAAGGGGACAAGCATGAGAAATAATTCGAACAGATTTCTAAAACGCTTGATGATTCTATTCATTGGAATCGTCGGGGTTTTTGGTTTATCCAGTTGTACGAAATCTTTCTGTACAAATCAGGATTTGGCCAACCAATACTACGCCTACTATGGTGACTTGTATGCCACGAGCATCACACTCGATGACAACAACCAAGACAACACCACCTTGCAGAACACAAACCGTTCCACTTTGTTCGCTTCCTTGACAGAATCTTCCGGATACTCAAGAATCGACAAAGTCTTCCTCAACTTCATGAGTGGAAAAGTCGATGAATTCGTCGATGCCAACTATATCTATTGGACTGACAATACACTCGACAGTCTAACCGATGCCACCCAGGCCAAGGCCATTGCCAAGCATGTCGCCATCTACGCCGGCATCGAGACCAAGGACGATGGAACAAAGAAAGTCGCTGCGGCATTCACAAACTTCGATGCCTGGTATAAGGAAGCCATCAACAATCCTGAAGTCGGCGTCCTTCATTCTCCAAGCACGAGCTATGTGACGACCATGAAGTCGACCATCACCAAGACAGTCTCTTCCATCCGTTCCTGCTTCTCTCCAGTCAGCCAGGAATTCAATCAGTCCGGCGCTCCGATTTATATCCAAGGAAAGACATGGGGTCAGGCATTCAGCGAATACGGTTTCTTCGAAGGTCTCCTTGTCTATCCATTCGCATGGATCGTCCACAACATCTCCAGCATCGATCTGACCAATGGCTGGATGCAGATTCTTGCCATCTTCGTCGTCACCATCATCGCCCGTCTCTTCACCGTTATCTCGACCGTCATCCAGACACGTTCACAGGCAAAACAGCAGTCGATTCAGCCTTTGCTCAACCAATTGCAGAAGAAATATCCAGATCAGACCGATCCAGACCAGAGAAGAGCTCTGGCGATGGAACAGTCTCAGCTGATGAGAAAGAACAAGGTTCATCCGTTCCTTCCAATGCTCTTCATGATCATCCAATTCCCACTCTTCATCTGTGTCTGGGCCGCCTTGCAGGACAGCGCTGCACTCGCCGCCGGAAATTGGTTAGGCTTAGCCTTGACCACACCCGTCAGTCAGTGTATGACAAAATACGCATCCACATCCGGCGCCTTGACAGGTATCTTCATCTTCGTCGTCATGACCGTCAGCAACGTCCTATCCAGCGCGACCTCCCTCTTCTTCAACTCCTGGAGAACAAAGAACTTCGGTACGGTGGCGACACAGACCGGACCAGACGGAAAGCCGATGGATCCGAACAAGACGATGAAATGGATGACCATCATCATGTCTGTCTTTGTCATCTGGATGGGTTACAACCTTCCAGCTGGTATGGGTATCTACTGGTTATTCGGCTCCCTCATCTCTATCGTTCAGACAGTCATCATGGAAATGATCCAAACGAAGCATCGTCATGATTTCACAAAGAACACCGGCGATGGTTCCACTCTCGCTGCCGTAAGAAGAAGCGCACACCACACTGCTTCTGGCAACAGCGGAAAGAAAAGCAAATCCGATAAGCCGTTATGGAGAAAAAAGAGGTAAAGACTCATGAATAAATATGAAGGAAAAACAGAAGAAGAAGCCGTCAAGGCTGCTTGTGCAGATTTAGGTGTCGAAGATCCGAAGACCCTGAATTATCAGGTCATCTCGATCAAAAAGACCCTGTTCAGCAAAACTGTTACCATCGGTATCTATAGCATCAATGATGTCATCGTCTTTGCGGATGACTACATCAAACGCTGCCTCCGTGCCTTGGGCATCGAAGGTTCCACAGAAGCCAAATATGAAGATGGTGTCATCAAACTGAACATTGTCACTGGAAGAAACAAGAATGTCATCGGCAGAAATGGCGATACACTCCGTTCCATCAACGAACTGACCCGTTCTGCCTGCTTCAACCGCTTCGGCGGACATTATCGCATCCTTCTCAACTGCGATGGATACAAAGAAACGAAATATTCCAAGTTCGCCGCCGTTGCCAGAAGATACGCCCACGAAGTCCAGCGAACCCATGAAACCATCATTCTCGATCCGATGACTTCGGATGAAAGAAGAATCATTCATCAGGCCTTGTCCGATATGCCGAACATCAAGACACAGTCTCTTGGTACCGGACATAAAAGACATGTCACCATTCAGTTTGTTCCGGATGGTGTCGTCATTCCCGCTGACGAAGAAAAGTAAAGAAAATTGCCCCGTCAAAAGGGCAATTTTTTTGTACGCTTTTCTATATTTTTATACGCCGAATGTCTGATTCTTCAGTCCTTTTTCGATGTTTTCGATGAATCCGGTCTTATGAAGCTTGATGACATCATCCAGAACGGAAACCATCGTCTTCCTGTTGGCAGCACCATGGGCCTTGATGACGATCTTCTTCGTTCCGAGAACAAAGGCTCCACCAAGCTCCGTATAGGCAAACATGTCATAGATTTCTTTTGCAGTCTTATCATCCTGATTCTTCAAGGCAATCTGCTGACAGATCATTCCGACAGACTCCGCATTCTTCAGAATCATATTTCCAGAAAAACCATCGCAGGCGACGACATCCACCCGATCGGTGAAGACATCATTTCCTTCAATGTTTCCGACGAAATTCAGTTTCGAATTCTTGAATATCGGATAGGCTTCCCTGCGAAGGGAATCGCCCTTGTTTTCCTCTTTTCCGACATTCAAAAGACCGACTCTCGGTGATTCGATGCCACAATAGGAATGCATGAGAATAGAACCAAGCTGTGCAAACTGAAAGAGCTTGTCTCCTCTGATTTCGACATTAGCCCCGCAATCCACCATGCAGAAGAGTTTTCCTTTTATGTTATATAAAAACGTCGCCAAAGCCGGGAAAGAAACCTTCTTGAACATGCCAATATGAAGAATTGATGAAACCAAAAGCATGCCAGTCGGTCCTGTGGAAACAACACCAATAACATCCTTATTCTTCTTGGCATACTCAAAGGCATCCACCATGGAGCAATGCCCCTTGAATCGGAACATCGACATGACATCGTGGATGACACTTTCGTCGATCAGAGGAGAATCATAGATTTCATATAGGGAAGGGTCTTCCCCTTCTTCTTTGAGGACAGAGAGGATATTCTTTTCGTTTCCGAATAAGACATAGCGGAGATCATCTTCCTTTTTCTCATGGGCGGAAAGAAGAACGCCTTTGACGATTTCCTCTTCCCCTTTATCTGCTCCCAATGTGTCGATAACGATTTTTTTCATCTCTTGAACAGATTGAATCCAATCAGTCCCAGAAGTGTCAGGACACCGGAGACAGCACAAAGGACAATGCTGAAAGCCTGTGGAAGAAAATCACTTCCAATCAAAGCTATAGAAACCCAAAGAACAGAAAAAGCAAGGATAGTGACAAAGCATAATAGAGTCAATTTGGCATTGCTGCTCTTCGAATGACTTCTCTTCAGGGATTCCGAATCATTTCTTTTCTTATTTTCCATATTCATGAACCCTCCCTTAGAAAACAAAGGCAAACAAAGCCAGTATGACAAGAACAGCAGTCTGGAAAAGCATACCCATGTAGATGGTAAAAGAGAAATACCCCTTATCCGTCTTATGATGCGCAAATAGTCTTCCTGCAAATGCGCCATACGCCCCATTGAGAACGGCTGTCATGAGCAGAGTCTTCTCTTTTGTTCGTTCTTTTCCTTTGACAGCTTTCTTTTTATCCGAAAGAAACGCCACAAAAGAAACCAAGGACATCAGAACAAGCAAAGCGATGTCCGCCAGAAATAAAATAGTATGGAAAGTCATTTTTGTACCTCAATCAATAATAATAGATCATCTCTGTCTCAAAGGAACCGAAGAGGCCGACATTCTGTTTCACCCTCATGATGAGCCGCAGTTCCTGTTTTCCATCCGGCCTGTCGATGATTTCGAAGAGAGAATAATATTTCCGGTCTGTCTTGAAAATCAAAGCGAGTTTTCCCGTCGAGACCGAATTGTTTTCGATGTTGATTGTCTGAAAAATATCGATTTCGATATTATATTCATTTCTCTTCTTCATATCACTGTTCTTCAAATCCTTCTCTGAGATGAGATAGGTATCCATGATATCTTTTCCCCGGACATAATCTTTATCCAGTTCTTTCAGCTTGATGCCGAAAGCATTCTCTGGCTTGAAGGGAAATGTGATTTTCTCACATCTTCTCCAGAGATAATCAATCACATTTTCGCTGCTGAGAAGATTTGTTCTCGTTTCATAAAGATTTTCATCAAATTCACTCATAAGAAAGACCTCTTTGATAAATTATATAACATTTTGCGGATTTATTGGGAGATTTCAAAGAAAATTCGAATGAGAATAGGTTCTCAACGAACATTCCTTCACACCCCATTCTCCATCATGAAGTGACTCAGTTCTTCAACGCCGTGAGAGGTATGACAAACACACCATCTTCACGTTGATAGGCAGCATTTGTAAGTCCACATAAAACACAGCATACACTGGGTGCCTTTCCTCCTTCTTTTTCGATACTTTCTTTGACGGAAAGCAAATTCACAGCCGCTTTCTCAATTTGGTTGGCACCCAATTTGATTTCGAAAGCGCACCAGTTTCCATTCTCCAATTCAATGACAGCATCAATCTCTTTTCCCTTATAGTCCTGATAATGATATAGATTTGCATTGAATGACTCTGCATAGATTCTTAAATCACGTTCGCACAAGGATTCAAACAAAAAACCGAATGTATTCAGATCATTGATCAAT
The DNA here is from genome assembly GCA_963600815.1 of Bacteroides uniformis. Lineage (GTDB taxonomy): Bacteria > Bacillota_I > Bacilli_A > RFN20 > CAG-288 > Enterosoma. The sequence goes on from CAVCCX010000026.1 coordinate 7,724, forward strand.
CGATCTGCGTTGCAGTTCAGCAATGCACAAGCCAAGGCAGGATCACAGAAATGCCTTTTCTCAGCTTGCTTGATTCTTACTGTCGAACGGAGATTCGAGGAAAACGGGAGCTGATTCTCTATGATGAATAAACGGTCAAAAACATCGAGATACGATGTGACTGTATCCATATCGAGCAGTTCATCATCATTCTTTTTTATATCCTGAAGCAGTTTGTTTTTCGATGCCGTTGTACATTCGTTTCTTGCCAGTGATTTCAAAAGCAGCATCATTTTATCAGTATCATATTTCTTTCCATCGATACGCTGTGAATCATCTCTGATGATTGCGTCTATGTATGACTTTGGCAGATAAAAAGCATTTTCCTTATCTGTGGATATGTTTCCTGGCCATCCTCCACGAACAATATAATCAGCCAAATCCTTCAAATCGACCTCTCCGGTCAATTGTGTTTTGATTTCGCCGTTGCATAAATCCTTCAATGAAATAGCCCCACTTGAATAACCGGCTTCGTATAAAGACATCGTCCTCATTCGCAGCCGTCCGATCCGCCCGGCCCCGCTATGCAGAATCCCTTTTGCCTTCGGAGTCGATGAACCGGTCAGAATAAACTGACCTTTCCGATTTCTTTGATCGACCTCATAACGGACGGCATCCCATAAGGAAGGGACTTCCTGCCATTCATCAAGCAATCTTGGGGTTTCACCATCCAAAACTATGGTCGGACTCATTTCAGCCAATTTTCTGTTCTGAAATTGATTCTCAGGATTTCCAATCAGGAATTCACTCTTGGAATGATGGGAAGAGGTCCATGTCTTTCCACACCATTTTGGTCCTTCGATGCAGACAGCCCCAAATACTTTGAGGTAATTTTCGACTTTTTCGTCAATGATTCTAGTCTTATATTCAGATTCACTCGCAATCTTTTTCATATTGGCATCTCCCGAAATTATTATATTCATTATAATTCATTCCTTGAGATTTGCCAATTCCATCCCGTCATATTTTCAGTTTTCATTCCTTGGGATTTTCACTTAAGTGAATGCAAATTTCTATTTAGCAAACCCTATTATGAAACCATCCATCAGCATCTCTTCCATTCTCACGAAAGTTCCAAGACGAAATCATTGTTCGACACATTCATCATTGCGATTACCTTTCGCATTCTTTTTTTCGTCTTCATAAACAAACAAAAAAAAGAACAAAAGATTGGATTTATTTGAAGTTTCATCTAAATCATTACATTCCTATAGATATAATTTGTCTATCTAATTTAAAATCAGTGGATAAATTCCTTGCTAAAGCAATAATATTTGTATAATAAAGCAGATGCTATTTCATGTTTTTTAAATAATTATTGCATTTAAAAAACATCATATACAAAAAAATGAGTTTGATCGAAAGGAGAAAAGACCGATTATGAAAAGAAAATTCATGATATTCGTTTCTCTACTTACTCTGTAGCTGCTCGAACAGCGTCAGCAGCACAACAACAAACGAAGAATTACCAATTTCGAATATCTTATCAAAATCAGAAGATACAAACGATTCATCAATAGATAATAATAGAACATATCCTGAAAGTGGGGATTTCGTCTGTAAAGTCGAATGTCCAGCACCAAAGTAAATCGATGATCAATTTAAATTTAATGTATATTGCGCACATCGTTGGCGCACTGAAGAGGGTGATTTAAGTTATTATCCGGATGGTTTTGAAAACTGGTCATACAAAATTCTCTTAAACTATTCAACGAAAAAATTGAAAAATGGAGATTGAGGTCAAGCTATCACAAAAATAAGTGATATAGTTGTTGCTGACATTCCCGATTTTTATTCAGCTAAATATGATGCTACTCATGAATTTATGGAAAGTACTCCACCCTATACAAAAGACATCACTTTGAAAGAAGCCATAGAAGTAGAGCTTGATCAAAGTCTGTTCAAAATATCTAATGAAGAATATGGAAGATTAACCTTTTACATATGGCCATTCGATTCCAATAATGTAGAAGTTTCAGCAAAAATGGCATCAAATGGCGATGGTCTTTATTTTTTCAATGATGGTGAGAATGTTACATTCGATTATTTTTACCAAACTCGACAAACACGCATAACGAATAATAATCTCAATGGCAGGCAAACACCCACGAAAAAAATGATTGGTACAATTCGATTTGCATTTCCATATCCTATGCAAAACATATCGGTTTTGAAACGATTTCCAGTTTGAAAAGTCTTCTGATTTCTTTATAATAGACTTCGTATTTTTAGGAGGCTATCATGTCAAAAGCAGATCAAATTTTCATTGAGAATATGAATGATATTCTGAAGAATGGATTTTCAGATAAAGACTATCCTGTCCGTCCCCATTGGGAGGATGGAACCCCGGCCCATACCATCAAGAAATTCGGAATCGTCAATCGATACAACCTTCAGGAAGAACTTCCGATTCTGACCATCCGAAGAACAGCCTTCAAAAGCTGCCTTGATGAACTTTTATGGATCTGGCAGAAAAAGAGCAACAACGTCCATGATCTTCATTCCCATATTTGGGATTCCTGGGCTGATGAAAATGGCTCGATTGGAAAAGCCTATGGCTATCAGCTCGGAAAGAAATCCATCTATCCGGAAGGCGAATTCGATCAGGTTGACCGTGTTCTCTTCGATCTGAAGAATAATCCACACTCCAGAAGAATCCTGACCAATATCTACAATTTCGATGACCTCCATGAGATGAATCTCTATCCCTGTGCCTATTCCATGACCTTCAACGTCAGCGGAGACACACTCAATGGCATACTCAACCAGCGTTCGAATGATATGCTGACGGCAAATAACTGGAATGTCCTGCAATATTCTCTTCTCATCATGATGTTTGCCCAGGTCTCGAACCTGAAGCCGGGTGAACTCGTCCATGTCATCTCCGATGCGCATATCTATGATCGACATGTCGATATGGTCAAGGAAATCATTCAGAAGCCACAGCATAAGGCTCCGACACTGAAGATGAATCCGAACATCAAGAACTTCTATGATTTCACCTTGGATGACTTCGAACTCGTCGACTATGAATTCGAAAAATTAGACAAGAAAATACCGGTTGCTATCTGATCATGAAAATCATTGCCATACTTCACGCCGATTCCAAATGGGGAATCGGAAAAAAGAATGACCTTATGTTCTCTCTTCCCAAGGACATGAAATTTTTCCGGGAGACGACCAAAGGTCATACTGTCGCAATGGGAAAAAATACATTGCTTTCCTTTCCTGGTTCCAAGCCATTGAAGAACAGAAGAAACATCGTTCTCTCCCATGATAGAAATGAGAATTTCGAAGGAGTCGAGAATGTCCATTCCTTCGAAGAATTCCTCCACGTCATCAAGGAAGCAAGCAAAAAAGATGATGTCTATATCATTGGAGGCGCTAGTATCTATTCGCAGATGCTTCCCTATTGCGATGAAGTTCTTCTCACCAAAGTCTTTGCCGATGGAAATGCAGAAGTCTTCTTTCCGAACCTGGATGAAAACGAGAATTTCCGTCTCATCGAAGAATCTGAAAAAGAAGAAGACAATTCCTATGCCATTCAGTTCACGAAATATCAGAATCTGAACAAAAAGGAAATCGAAACAAAATAAATGAATCTAGAAACAAAAGAAGTCTCAAAAAATGTTCATTCCGAAATGATGCAATTCGGATGGACAATCAAAGATGTCATCGAAAAGCCTGCGCATCGCGGTCGACACATATCCGTCTTTATCATGACGAGAGACAAGGACAGTGCCAACTATCCGAAACTGGCAAAACTTGAACAAGAATATCTGTCCTACAAAAATTCCATACGGCAGTATCAGCCGATGAATGAGGTTCTGACCATCGTTCTCTATCTTGCATTCCTTCTTCCTGGTATTCTCTATACCATCTATAAGACCAAGGAGAAAAGTGAAATCACTTCGAGAAATAATGCTCTCAGAGCCAAAATGGCGCAGAATGTAGAAGAAGCAAAGAAGTATCTGCTTTAAGAAATCGAGATTCCAAAATGGAGGGTTAAGCCGTCAATCCTCCGTTTTTTTGATGACATAAAGTCTTGATCCGAAATCAGACATCAAACGGACATTCTCATTGTATCCGACACCAGACCATTCTTGGGAAAGGACAGCACCGGAAGTCGAAAACACCTTTCCAGAAAGAATGCCTTCATCCACTTCACCATCCATTTCCTTCTTCTTCGAAAGAATGCTGATCAAGACGCCTTCCGGATTGATATGGAATGGTGTGACATAGTTGATCAGTCCACCGAATTTCTTCAATGGTATGCTTTCTTTCCTTGTCTGATAATGATAGAAGGAATTTTCATCGAGCCCATAGCAAAGAAGATGTCTTTCCTTTGGGTTCGGTTTCTGAATCTTCTGATAGATGGAAACGATGGCAGTATCATCCAAAACGGCTTCCAGCGTCTTTTCATTTTGCATGGAATAAAGACCATCCTGATAGACTCTTCCATATTGAAGAATCTTCCGATGTTCCTTATAGAAGGAAATCTGACGCATGATATTCTGAATATCCACATCAGAAAGATCATCCAGATCCAGTTCATAGCCTAGAACACCAAAGCAGGCCGTATTGAATTTATTGTCAAAGGAGGTGAAGCGAAGCATCTGATTGCTCGTCTTGCAGGAAACATGGTTGGACATGCAGGATAAAGGATAGCCTAAAAGTCCGCCTTCCTGAATCAGCGTACGCTGGTAGGAATCCGTGTCATCGCTCATCCAGGACTGGCTGAAATAGGAAAGCATACCCAAGTCGAAACGGTTTCCTCCGCTTGCACAATTCTCAAAAAGAACATCCGGGAATTCCTCTCTCAGTCTTCTCAAGACAGAATAGAGTCCGACGATATAGTCATAGAAAAATGTGCCATCACGATTGTCATAATCCGAAATGTTTCGATTGTAATCCCACTTCAGATAGGAAATATCCGCACTCTTCAATACCTGTGAGACACTCTGATAGACATAGTCCTGGACTTCCTTCTTTCTCAGATCCAGCGTCATCTGGTTTCTTCCATAGGATGGGGAATGGAATTTATCCTGAATGACATAATCTGGATGCTCCTTATAGAGTTTGGTATCTTCATTGACCATTTCCGGTTCCATCCAGATGCCGAATTTCAGATTGTATTTCTTAGCCTCTGAAGAGAGTTTTTCCAACCCTCCGGGAAGTTTCTTTTCGTTGACTTCCCAATCGCCAAGGCCATGCGAATCATCCTCCCTTGTCGAAAACCATCCATCATCCAGAACGAAGAGCTCCACACCCAAACGGCTGGCTTTCTTCATCAGGGAAGTGATTTTTGATTTCTTGAATTTCATTCCCGTGGCTTCCCAGTTGTTGTAGGCAACCGGCCTTTCCTTATAGGCAAAAGAAGAAGGGATGATATGGCGATTGATGAAATCATGATATTGGTTGGATAAGGAGTTGATTCCTTTTGATGAATACGACATCAGGGCAACAGGTGTTGAGAAAACCTCCCCTGTCTTCAGTCTCTTCTCAAAGCCTATCGAAGAGATGCCTACCTGAACACGGACATCCTCAAAAGCATCCATTTCAATGCTGTTTTCGAAATTCGAGGAATACATGAAATTGAACCCATAAACATTGCCATGGAAGAAGTCTGCCTTCTTGTTTTTCATTACAAAGAAAGGATTGTGTCGATTCGAAGAAGAACCGCAGAGACTTTCGATCACAAACTTTCCTGGCTGAAGTAGATGGCTTTCCACATTCAATTCGCCTGCCCAGCATCCATAGGTCGAAAGAATCTCATAGTCATCATTCACAAGAGGCAGCTGAAGAGAAGATAGTTTCTGAACAAGGAGTTCTTTTGCATTGTTGTTCGTCAATTGAGAATAGATAGCAAAGACATCCTCTTTTTCGGAGACGAGATAATGAATATCCAAAAGGATGTTCATCTTCTCTTCCTTCAGATGAAGAATGACATCCTCATCCATATCATGCGGAAAAGGCAGATCATTCAGAGGCGTGATTTCCTTTTTGATCTCATAGGATGAGAAGACAAAGTCAAACAAAGTCGATTCCTTATTCTTCAAGAGAAGACTCGGTGAAAAGAAATCTCCCTTCCCCAGAGAAGAGGAAATCAGTTTCATGTGGTCAAGGCATAAAGCCTTCCCTTCCTTTGAATAATCGACACTGCATCCCTGATTGAAGGGATATTTTCGGATCAAAGCGTCTTTTTCCTTGATGGAGTGAAGTCTTTCACCATAGTATTCCATCGTGACCTTTTTGATTTCATTGACATGAAACAATAAGGAAGTATGCTCACTTGAAAAGATGAGATCATTGTCCTGTTGAAGAATCATAGTTTTATGCGCCGGCAGAATTCATTTCTGCGTTATCCTTTTTTCTTCTCTGTTCCAATTCATCGACAATCTTCTTTTCCTGTTCTTCATCAATCTTGTATCCGAAATGAATCAGTGCCCAGCTCGCAAAGAAACAGATGAGAATGACACCGATGATGATGCAGCCAAAGCCGATCAATTGACCACGGGTCACCTTGCTCATCTCTTCTGCGATGGAAATATCACGGACCTTTGTCACCTGTTCGATCAATTCAGCATTTCCATTGGCCGCGGCAACCTCGGCATTGTAGGTTCCCTCGGCATTGGAAATCGCATTGATGGCAGCGGAGGTTCCTGTTAAGGCAAAAGTCAGCCACTGCAATCCGCGATTCAATCCGGAAGCCAATTTGACATCCAAAGGTCTCCAGGCAAAGGAGATGGATTCTTTTCTTTCCCCGAATTTCCATTCGCCATAGTCGATGGAATCCTGGAACATGACAAGCAGAGCCAGATAGAAGACGCCCGTCGCACCAAAGAAGAGGAAGGAGAAGACATAATAGAGGAACATCGTTCCACCGGCAACCCAGAAGACATTGCCAGCATCTGGCGTGTTATAGGCCAGAGGATGATCTCCGAACAAAGGGAAAGCGACAAGGAAGAAGGCGATATAGGAAACACCGATGATCAAAGCCATGATATTCAGAATCTTCTGTTTTCCCATCTTTTTGGCAAGCATCGGATAAAACGCCTGGGCCACCAAAGTCGCCAGGACATAGATGACCGAAATCACCGTGGCAACCATGCCGCCTTTATTTCCGCCATAGCCGAAGACCATATAAAAATAATTCGTACCGATACCTGTCAGAATGTATTCCGCAAAATAGAAAAGAAGAAGAGAAATCGCACAGACACCCAACTGCTTGTTCTTCACAATGATTCTGAAAAGATCCAGAATGGATGATTTTTCGCTGACTTCTTCCTGCTTGACATCTCTTTGCTTTTCCTTGCAGAAGAAATAGACAATCAGCTGCGTCGCCAGGAAAAGGATGGCGACAAGGATGCCGGCCCACATATAGATGCTCTTCGTCGAAGCACCGCTGAAGGTTCCCGGAAGAAGAATCATGACAATATTCATGGCAAATGTGCCGATGGTTGCCGCAATGGCTGTCTGCGTCGTCAGCTGTGCACGCTGCTTTGAATCATTCGTCAGGGCAGGAAGCATTGACCAATAGCCGATATCATTCATCGTAAAGAAGCAGTCCCAGAGAAGATACATTGCAATCATGAAGCCGACATAGCCCCATCCCGAAACCCATCCGAGTGATGGAATCATGAACATCAACAGAACGCTGATGGCATTTCCAATGGCACCGATGGCAATCCAGGGGCGGAATTTTCCAGCCTTGAAATGGCATTTCTCCAAGATGAACCCCATGATTGGATCATTGATGCCATCCCATAAAAGAGCAATCATCATCGCAATCGTGATGACAGCATATTGCGAAATGAAGACGCCAGAGTCATTCGACAACACGCCTGCCGTAATGGCGTATTGCATCAAAAATGTTCCGACCAACGCATAGCAGGCATCACGGAAGATACCTGACCAAGGATAGAGTATCCTCGTCAGTTTCGGAACATCATTGCCTTCAAAAGTCTGATTCGAAAAGAGTTTGTTTTGAGCCATAATCCCACCTTTTTTCTGCATGTAAGTGCTTTCTACACTAGTTTATCACTTCTTTTCGAATAAGAAATAAGTAAATTCCATAAAGCACCTATTTTTTACACATTTTTTCAGAATAAGGGCAATTTCTTTCTGTACACGACAGGGAATCGCTTTGTTCAGATAGTTGTTAACTTTTCTTAATGGAATAGAGTAAAATAGTGCATATGCTTATTTTTGATACCATCTGTGCGTTATCGACGCCACCCTATAAATCGGCTTTGGCTGTCATCCGACTCTCTGGAAACAAATCCCTGGAGATTCTTTCACATCTTATAAAAAAGGATGTGAAGGAAATCGAACCGAACAAGGCCTATTTTGCAAAGCTCTATAAAGATAGAAATAATCCAGAGACCTTGATCGATGAAGCCGTCATCACATTCTATAAAGGCCCGAAATCCTATACCGGATTTGACAGCATCGATTTTTCCACACACGGAAATATGATTGTCGTCGAAGAACTGCTCGAAGCATTGACCTTCTATGGAGCAAGAAGAGCGGAAAAAGGTGAATTCTCCGCTCAAGCCTACTTCAACGGAAAGATGGATCTTCTCAAGGCAGAAGGCGTCAATGACCTCATCAATGCCTCCAGCAAGAGAGCCAAACAGATTGCCACAGGAACACTCAGCGGACAGAATACGAAAATCATGTCCAACCTGAAAAAGACACTTCTCGAATATATGTCGAGACTGGAATATTTCGTGGAAAACACCTATGACGAAGAGCAGTTGGATGACTATGCTCCGGAACTCGACAATATCGCCATGCTCTTAAATGAAAACAAAAATGCTTTGGCTAAAATCATTGAGAAAACAAGACTGTCCAACAAGCAATATAACGGATTCAACATCGCAATCGCCGGTGAACCGAACGTCGGAAAGTCAACCCTGCTGAACGCTCTCCTCCAGGAAGAGAAGGCGATTGTCTCTCCGATTCCAGGAACGACAAGGGATGTCGTCGAAGGGGAGATGGACATCCAGGGCATCCTTTTTCGGTTCAAGGACACAGCTGGTCTCAGAAAAACAGAGGACTATGTCGAGAATCTCGGAATCGAGAGATCCTTCAAGACCATCGGACAGGCCGACCTTGTTCTTCTTGCCTCCGATAATGGATTTGCCGATATCGACAGAAACAAAGAATTATGGAAAGCCATCGATAAGAAACCTTTCATCAAGATCGCTACCAAAAAAGACATCAATGAGAACATCACGGACTGTGATATCGCTTTGTGTTCCACAAAGGATGATCTCCATCCGCTCCTTGATCTAATCCTGAAGAAACTGAACCTCGATGAAAAACAGGAATCCAGCTTCTTAGGAAAAAGAGAGGAAGAATTCCTCATGAAGATTTCCGATCATATCCAGATGACAATCCAGGCCATAGAAGACACGCACCAGGTCGATATTGTTTCCGACACTCTCCGATTGGCCATAGCGGATATCAATGAACTGATGGGAAACAACCAAGGCCAGACCATGGAAGACATCTATCAGACGCTCTTTTCGAAATTCTGTTTAGGAAAATAAGATGAATATCATAGATACACACACACATTACAATGCCAGTCAATTCGATGAAGATATCGCTATATGCATCCAAAGAGCCAAGGACATGCATGTCAAAGCCATCTTCAACAATGGGGATTCCCTCGAGTCTTTTTCTCGTATTCTTGAGTTGGAAAACCAATATCCTTCTTTCTGCTATTCCGTCTTGGGAATCCATCCGGAATTCGCTTTGAAGGATGAGGATTATTTCTCAAAAAGCTATTCCATCATTATGGAAAATAAAGACAGAATCAAAGCCATCGGAGAAATCGGACTGGATTATCATTACAGCAAGGATGAGGAATATAAGAACCAACAGAAAAGGCGTTTTATCGAACAGATCCGCTTGGCAAAGAAACTGTCCCTTCCCATCGTCGTCCACGCAAGAGAAGCCGATTTCGATACCCTGAATATCATCAAACAGGAATTGCCGGACAAAGTCGATCTTCACTGCTATTCTGGAAGTGTCGAGATTCTCAAGGAATACCTCAAACTGCCCATCGACTTCCATATCGGAATCGGAGGCATCTGCACCTTTAAGAATGCCCGAGTCATCAAGGAAGTCATTCAGTATGCACCAGTCGAAATCCTTCTGACCGAGACCGACGCACCCTATCTTGCACCGGTTCCCTATCGCGGAAAAAGAAATGAATCCGGATATATTTCCTATGTCATTGAGGAAATCGCTGCCTTGAAAGCCTTTGACTTGGAAGAACTATCCGAGAAACTCGAGAAGCAGGGGAGAGACTTCTATGGAATCTGAAAATCGGAAATATGTCTACGTCGTCGAAGGAAACACCGATGAAGACAAACTGAAGAAACTCGGTGTGACCTATATTGTCAAAACCGGTGGAAAATTTATCCGCCCAGATATTCTTCTTTTCCTGAAGGAAGTCTATCAGAAAAGGAAGATTGTTCTTCTCACCGATCCGGATGGTCCTGGAAGAAAAATTGCAGAATATATCCAGTCCAATATCGGCGAATGTATCGTCATAAAGGCAGAAAAGAAAAAGGCAATCTATCATGACAAAGTCGGAATTGCGCAGATGAAACTCGAAGATATCCACTCTCTTCTCCTTCCCTATCTCGAACATGACGATGCATGTGATGAAGAGATTCTCCCGATGGAAGACTATATCGATCTCGGCATGATCGGACCGAACGGAAAAAAGAAAAGAATGAATCTCATCAATAAATATCATATGCCCTTCACATCCGCCAAAAATGTCTATAGTGCCATCAATATGCTTTCTCTCTCCAAAGAAGAAATCAGAAAGGAAACAACAGAATGACAGAATTAGAACGAATTCAGACGCTCTTGAAGGAATATGGATTATATGCCAAGAAATCATTCGGACAGAACTTCCTGATCAATGAAGGCATCATCAGAAGAATTATCAGCAAGATGGATATCCCCTCCTATGAATGTGTCATCGAAATCGGTCCAGGCCTTGCTTCTTTGACTCTTCCCATGAGTCAGAAAGCAAAGAAGCTGATTGCCGTGGATGCCGATCGCGATATGGTGATGGTTCTAAAAGAAATTTTCAAGGACTCCAAAAATACCACCATCGTGCAATCCGATTTCCTCCGCTTCGATCCTGATACCTGCTCCGATATGGACAATCGACTCCTCATTGGAAACCTTCCCTACAACATCACCTCGGAATTGCTCGAATACATGCTCTCGAAAGGTTTCAAGTCTGCGGGCATGATGGTCCAGAAGGAAGTCGCCGAAAAACTCGAATATATCCCAGGAAAGAAAGAAAACTGTCCTTTGGGTGCCCTGATCAAGATGACCGGAGACTATACTCTCATCACAAATGTGGATTCCTCTTCTTTCTCACCAGCTCCGAAAGTCGAATCTGCCTTCATTCGCATCGATCAGAAAAAGAAGGTCGATTTTTCTCTCTATCCTGTTCTCAAGGCACTATTCAAGGATCCGAACAAGACAATTTCGAATTGTCTGAAGCAGAGTCCGAATTTTCAGAATGCATTTTCTTATCTAAAAGAAAACCAAGATGAGAGACTTTCCTATCGTGCAAGACAGATGGATATCGATTCGCTTTATCAACTCTCTTGTCTTATCCTTGAAAAGAACGGATGATGTTAAATCGCTTTCAAGATTAGACAACGCTCTCATTTCCAGCCTCTTCTTTATTATGTATAGATAAATAAAGAATATAATCATTTTCTTTTTTATCTATTCCATATCTTTTTATTTTTTTCTTTTCATAAATCAGAAAGAAAGAAAACATCCTTTTTCATCTACAAAGGTGAATATAATGAACCACATGAACAAAAAACATTTTTTATTTTTATCTCTTCTGACTCTCTTCACGAGTGTCGGATGCAGCAGAATCAGCAATTCTTCGAGTGCACATTCCTCCTCTGAGAATAAGACAAGTGAAACGACGACTGCCTCAGAAGCAGTCCATATGGCTTTGAGAATCAAAAGCCTGCCAAGCAAAACAAGCTATCATCTCTATGATAAGCTCGATTTCACAGGCTTGGAAATTTACGCTGAATCTCTCGATTCGAGCGTCTCTTCCAAAGTTGATTCGATCACAGACTACACTCTTGTCGACACCAACGGCAATGAATTGACAAACCAGACAGTCATCGATTCTGTCCCAATCGACAACAGCATGGATGTCATCATCCAGAAAGAGGGCTATGATTCGATTTCATTCAATATTTTCGTTGAGGATGTGAAGAACTATACTCAATCTCTGATTGTCGCTCAAAAGCCAAAGACAATCTACAACCTGAATGAGACATTCACCTCTGAAGGTATGAACATCAACCTCTATACCTCCTATGTAGTCGACAAGAAGAAGAACCAGAGCACACAAAGCATATCAGACTATACTCTTTCCATCGAAAACACAGAGACGAAGAAAACTGCCTTAGCGGAGAACTACACCTTTTCCACAGCCGGAGACTACAATCTTATCATCTCCTATCAGGGAAGCCGTGAGCTATTAAAGACCAAGGTGAAACTCCATGTCATCTCCGATGAAAGAGAAAACAATATCCTCACTCTTCCTGACTATGATGATGACACGATTTCCTTCTCAACCATCAGCACAAAAATGGAAGTCTCCTTCACAAAAGGAACAAATACGACATCGACTGAAGATAAAGGATATTATTCTCCGGATGAAGTCGAGAACGCCTATAACATCTCGACATATCGAACAAGAAATGTCTACAATTGGCGTTATCTTCCTTCCACGGGTGACGTTCCGCTTCTTGTCATCCCCGTCATCACGCCTGGCGATGAAAGCAAAGCCACAAGCGCCAACTGGTCCTTGATCTACAAAGCCTTCTTTGGAAATTCCGATGAACTCGGATTCGAGTCTCTTCATTCCTACTACTATCGTTCTTCTCATAAACAGCTCAACCTGAAAGGTGGCGTCACAGGGTATTTTGATCCTTCTGAAGTCAATAGCACCTATTCCAGCGTCAGCGGCTATAACTCGACGACGATTGCCGCTCTTCCTGAACTGGCTGCCACCTGGGCAAAAAACACCTACAATCTCGACCTGACGAAATACGATTCTGACAAGGATGGCTATATCGATGGCATCTGGCTCGTCTATCTGAGGGACTATGATGTCTATAACACCAATACATTCTGGGCCTTCACTTCCACAACTGGAAAAGCCAACACGAACATCAATTCACCGACGGCCAACAACTATGCCTGGGCCAGTATGAAATTCATTCATGGCTTTGCCACTTCTTATGGTGACAGCGAGAATTCAGCCTTGGATGCCCATGTCCTCATCCATGAGACCGGACATATGCTCGGACTGAGTGACTATTACACCTATAGCCAATCGACCTATTCACCGACAGGCGAAGCTGATATGATGTGCAAAAACATCGGCGACCTGAATCCTTATTCCAAGATGATGCTTGGATGGATCACACCCTATATCGTCTATGATTCCACAGCGAAAATAAAAATCAATTCTTCCTTGGAAAAAGACAATGTCATCGTCATTCCCTATGACGACAAGACCTATCAGAAGAATGCAGATGGAAAAGTCATGTTCAACGTCTATGATGAATATCTCGTTCTGGACTATTATTCCGACAAGGATCTCAATTCCCATGACTATCTTTCCTATAGCGCCTACCACGTGCAGGGAAATGGAGGAAGACTCTATCATGTCGATGCCAGACTTGCCAACTATACCCAGACCGGTGTCACCTTCTATTCCGATCCGGACGATCCATTCACGACAAAGAAGACAGATACAGGATTGATTCAGGCCATCAGCAACAGTGAATCCGGAAGCAATTCTGAACAGGCCTACTTCAATGAGACAACCTATAACGCCTACGATGAGGTCCGCTGGATCAGCAGAGACAAACGATATCTCAGCACACAGAAAGTTGCCAATTCCTCTTCCCTCTTCCTTGCAGGGAACACCTTCAAGATTTCGGATTACTCTTCTTCCTTCAATACATCGACCGTTTCCGATCCGAAATACTATCTCAACTGCAAGAAGACATTCTCGACTCAGTTCACCATCCATTCGATTGCATAACAAAAACAGGGCTGCCAAAGAATATATAAGGCAGCCTTTTTCTATATTTTTTTATACACAACATTATTCAATGTATATCTATCTAAAAAGTTTGGCGAAATCGTATGATTTTTATGTTTTTTCGCCCAATCTATTTTTATGAACACTCCCATCAAAGAGCAAGGAAACACACGCACAAGAAACGCAATCGCTGATACTATTTTCGCTCCCAAAATAAAAAAGGAGATTGCGGCATAAACATTTTGACATTGATGAACGCGATGAGTGAAACTGAAATCGGAAAGATGATCCTGAAAATCCGTTTTTTTGAAAGAAGAACCCGAATTTCATCGACATCCTTTACCGCCTCTTTCATCATGAGCCCGGGCATATCAGCATCATGAGCCCGTCATGAGCCCGCTTTTCGAAAATTCAGGGCTCATGATGAAATCACTTTGCTTTAAGATGTGATCATCCCTCACTGAAACAAATCGTTCAATGTCAGTATGTTCTGAAAAACAGAACTATATTGGTTCTTATTGACACCAAAAGTAGTTATCAAGGTGTTATGGACAGCTGCTTTCTTTGGAATATATTTTCTCACCTCTTCATCCCGTGAAAGAATCTTCATATATAGAGATTCATCAACTGTATAAGGCTTGCTATAGAACTTGATTTCACAGACATTCACAACATTGTCATTTCGCGATATTATCAGGTCGATTTGTCCCGTCCCCTCTTCATTGCTATAATTCCACGCCGAGGTTCTTGTGATGACGCCACTGATTCCAAGTGATTTTTTTATGGCATCGACATGGTTCAGGCAGACATTTTCAAAAGCCAAACCTCTCCAGGATGAAAGTTCCTGTCCTGATACACCACTGCTCCAAAAATTATCATCACTTTTTTGCTCATAACAGAATTTCAGATAAAAAATGCAGAACGGGTCAATCAAACGATAATGAACAACCTTGCTCTTCACTCCAAAATGGACATATTTCTCAATAAAATCACTCGAAATCAATGCATTGAGTGCTTTTGTGAGGTTTCCTCCATCACCGACACCTAATTTCGTGACAATTTCATTTCGTGTAAATCCTTTTTTTCTCTTCGATAGAAGATGAACGATTTTCTCAACGAAATTTCCATTATCAAAACTCGAAAGGAACAATCGGTCAAATTCTAGTTTCAATGGAGCGCTTTTGCTGAAAAACAAGGAATCGATATTACCTGATAGACTTTTTTCCTTTTGGAAATATCCCAAATAATAAGGAATTCCACCAAACACCATATAAGAAGAGGCGATATCATATTTCGTCATGACAATGTCTTTTTCCGCGAAAAACTGTTCACACTCCTTCAAGGAGAAAGGAGTTAATTTGATTTCATATGTCACACGATCATACAATCCGCCATGACTGTTGATAAGATGATTTTGAATCCAGGAATTCGCACTGCCACACACGATAACCATCAGATTGCTCTTCGTGCATCCATACCCATTCCAAAAATATTCGAAAGCCTTAATGAAATTCGAATTGGCGGTATCCATCCATGGAAGCTCATCAAAAAAGACAAGCAGTCTTCCATTCTGATTTTTGCGATCAAGCAGTTCTTCCAATAGAAAAAAAAGCTTCAAACCATGTCTCTGGCTTTTTCTCATTTTTATCCATTCCATAACGAATCAAGGACAGATAGAAAGCATCCAACTGATTCTTTGTAGCATTTCCAGAAGCATCCTCCTCTGGCGATAAAGCTACGTGACGGAATGTGAATTTATCCTTGAAGACTTCTCCAATCAAGAAAGTTTTTCCGATGCCCTTTTTTCCAGATACGACAACCAGTTCAGACCGATTTCCTTCATAGAGTGAATTCAACACATTGATTTCTTCTGTTCGCCCAATCATATTCCCTCTCCAGTTGGGCGAAATATTATATTTTTTATGTTTTTTCGCCCGAACGATTTTTTATCAAATGAATATCGTAAACAACAAATTATGTTTATCCTTATAGAGATGAAACTATTTTAGTTCAAAATTAGAATCAGTCATTCACTTCCGTATTCATTTTTTTGACAGATATTTTTGATTTTTCGACTTAGGCGGACAGGTTTGTATAATCAAGCCTTTTTCAATCAACGGATTCAAAACCTTCGTCCTGAAATTGCTACGGCTGCTATATCCAATATGCTCTTGTATTTCTTCTCGGCTTCTGGCTGTATCCTTGCAGAATTCCAAAATCAATTCATCGTATTTTCCATATGTGATATCCGGATTCGTTTCATCGTACAGTAAATCGAACAAAGTAACGGTGAAAAAATCTTTTTGATCTTCGAGCAAAGGCTTCTCAACATCATATTTTTGATATTCTTCATATACCTTTTTAAATCCGCTGCCTATCTTCTCCATTAATCCAATGCATTCGAAACAATTGCAGATTGCTTTGTTTCTTCGAATAGATGGAATATTCGTCATCCTATATTCATTTGGCTCTTTTGACAATATCCAGGCACCAGGAGAGGTTACTTCGAGTCTATTTTTGAACACGTCAACATCGACTTGAGTTCCTTCTATGGAATAATCTCTATGCGCCAAAGCATTCACAATCACCTCTCTTAATGACTGTTCTGGATAGGATAATGTATCTAATCTAGATCCATCCTTCATTTTTATAAAACCTGTCCGACTATTTCTGCGAATGAAATTGATTGTCTCTGAAAAAATATTGGAAAGAGAGCCTTTGAATTCTTTCTTGTCAAGCATCTCGTCGACACCTTTATTGTTTCCATTCCAAATTCTGCAAGAAACGAAGGTGTCGTCAGAATCATAATTGTCAGAAAACATATTCAACGCTTCTGTGATTCTTCCGTCTTCTTTTACAACCTCTTTGCTAATCAACAAATCCAGCGAGGGCTCCGAATTATCTTTTCTGAATTTTCTTCCTAAGTTATTGAATGAAGTAAAATCCTTTTTTTGGTATAAGGTGTCTAGTATCGTATTTCCACTTCCAAACTTTCTCTTTCCCAACAGCAAAATCTGTTTGACCGTGGCCGGCAAAGAAGCACCATCAACTCTGATATACACTTTTTCATTAAAATCGCCATTTTTATATACGATAATTTCGCTTGATTGCTCCACAACGATTGCCAATACATATTTATCTTCACCACATTCATAAATTTCAAATGAGGGCTGAATATGGGGGAAAACATTACGGTTTATATACTTATGAACAAGGTTCTTGTAGTCATCGATTTCATTCCTGGTCAGTCCAACAGCGGCTCCTTCATTACTGACTCCGACATAAATGACTCCCCCTTCGGCATTAGAAAATCCCACAATGGATTTCATCCATTTTTCAGATTCATCTTGATTTCTTTCAAGTTTTAGTTTGTATTCACTCTCTTGGTTCTCGAATTTCAATTTATCGACTATTTCGACAAGATATTTCATAGATGCCCCCTTTTTGCCATATTTTACATCATGAGCCCTGGCATATCAACATCATGAGCCCGTCATGAGCCCGCCTTTCAAGAATTTAGGGCTCATGATAAAAATCCATATTATTAATTTTCAAAGTAAAAGAAAATATATGTAGTCTTATTCGTATCTGTATCCGTAGTCGTATTCGTATCCGTATCTGTAATCCGTGAATCCGTTCTTTTTCTTAATCCGTTCCGTAAAATAGTAATCCGTTCCGTCAAATCCGATTGCCTGCGAGTATTCGGTAGTTCGGTGACATTTCCTCCTGTTTGGCATATCATGTGTATGCCGTTTTTTCTGTCTTCCTGATTTTCATATGAATCCAAAAAACGAAGGAGAAAAAAACATGAAAACGATCACTGAAAAGAAGACGGACAGAAGACATCTCTCCCGCGAGGACAGGATTGTCATCCAGGGAATGATCCAGAAGGGATGGAGCCTGAAGACGATGGCAGACTATCTGCATGCATCCGTCTCCACGATCTCCAAGGAGCTGAAGAGGAACCACATCGTCAAGCCGGGCGAGAAGGGCGAATGCGAGAAGAGGGCCAGGATGCCCTATGGTCTCTGCAACCTCTGCGGGAACAGGAATTCCTGTTCCTTCAGGAAGCACTACTACGACTGCACGAAGGCACAGATGATGGCCGATGCAAGGCTTGTCGAGACGAGGTCGGGAACGCATCTCACGACCAAGCAGGTCGAGACTATCTCGGAGAAGATCTCGCCCTGCATAAAGGCCGGCATGAGCCCCTATGTCGCCCTGCTCGCGAATCCGGAAATAAGCGTCTCCGAATCGACCGTCAGGAGGATGATCGACCAGGGGATGCTGGATGTGAGCAGGATGAGCCTCAGGAACGCCCGAAAGAGGCGCAGAAAGGCCGATTCGAAGCGATACAGGACGAATGCCAGGGTGAACAATCCGGCACGCCTCGTCGGACGCATGGTGCAGGATCTGCGCGACAGGCTCTCGAAGGAGGATCTCAGCGTCGTCGAGATCGATTCCGTGATCGGAAAGAAGACCGACAAAAAGGGCCTTCTGACCGTCATGTTCGTCAAGGCAGGGCTCCAGATCGGATTCCTCTACGAGAGGGAGAACGAGGCCGAGAACGTGCTTTCCATCATGAAGGATCTCATCCTCTCCTTCGGCGAGGATGCGAAGAAGATCTTCCAGGCGATTCTGACGGACAATGGGACGGAATTCGCCTCAATCCATCTCCTGGAGGAGGAATTCCCATGGACAGCCGTCTATTTCGCGGATCCCTACAAATCATGCGACAAGGCGCACTGCGAGAGAAACCACGAACTCATCCGCTACTTCGCCCGGAAGAGCGAGACCCTGGATAATTTCACCCAGGAAAAGATGAATCTCATGTTCAGTCACATCAACTCCTATCCGAGAAGAAAACTCAAAGAAAAAAGTCCCCTTGAACT
>CAVCCX010000027.1:0-26557 GCA_963600815.1 Bacteroides uniformis
GTTTTTTCTTGAATTTCAGTTTTCCATATGTATAATTTTTACCAGCAAAAAGCAAAACAAAAGTGATTTTGTGACGCAAAACTATAGGGTCTTTTTCCAAAGATAGCCAGCTGCCACTTGATAATTGACAGTATATAGTGACTTGTTTTATTATGAAGAAAACGACATTAAAAACGATATTCACAACATCTTTGGTTATCTTTGATTTGGCGATTGCCTTTGTATCGACGACGGCATGGTTTGTCGCAGCAAGAAAAGTCGATGCAGATGGCGATGCTTTTGAGGTGGTTGCATATGATGGCCTTATTGAATCAATCTCGCTCTATCCTCAGGATTATGAAACAATCACATCCGATGGAAATGAAACGAGAAATTATAAGAAGAGACAATACAAAAATGAACCATTTGAAGTGTATTATATCGATTCTATGACGGGAAATGCGATAAAAAGTAAAGATAGTACAGTCAATTCGCTCGGTATTTATGATCAATTGGAAAGCGGAGCCGATTTCTCTGTCCTCTATTCGATAAAAATCAACAATGAGGTTTTGAAGAATCGAGATTTTATCTCCATTTATACGACAACAAAAACAACAAAGGAAACATCGTGTTTATCCTCGGAGGGTGTTCTGCAGAAGAATGATAACAGTTTATGTTCTATCGTCTCCTTCAACTCGAAATCCTCCCTGGAGACAAGTGAAGTCTTCGACTATTCTTCGAATTCTGATTTCACAAGTCAAACTTTCTATACATTGACGACGAATGATGATAAAACGACTTCTTTGACTGATTTTTCTTCTTCACTCTCCTTGCTGAAAAAGAAAAAGAGTGAACTGGAGACAGCTTCTACTGGTTATAGTTATTTTGAATTCATTGTCGAATATGATGCAAATGCTCTGGAATATCTATATTCACTCAATTTGGGAAGGGATGTTTTGGATTTGGATGATGATGAGTACATTTCATTCAAGCAGGATTATAAAATTGTCATAAAATGAGAAACCATAAGATAAGAAAAATATTTGCCTTTATGGCATACTTCACCATGTTGCTTGGCGTCTTCACATTGTCGAAGAATTCTTTCAGTTGGTTTGATTCGAATGTCAGCATCGATGATGATGTTTTTGGACAGTCGGCAGGAGCCTATTTTGCCTATGGAAAAGGAACAAAGGAGAAGCCATACGGCATCAAAAGCCCACGCCATCTCTATAACCTTGCCTGGCTTCAATATTTAGGAAAATTCAATGGCGGAGATACGGAATTCTATTTTGAACTGGCGGATGATCTCAATATGGAAGGATGGACTCTTCCTCCGATTGGAACAACAAAATATCCTTTCATCGGACATTTCTCCGGTTCTCCTGAAGGTAAGACGAAGAAATATACAATCAGCAATCTGACCATAGCCAATACGGCAAAGGAAATGACAAAAATCCCATATGCGGTCAAAAGCAGCAATGACTATATTGACAAGAATAAAGAACTATCCAATATCGATATTGTCGGTGTTTTTGGATGCATCGGTGATATCAAAGACTATACGGGAGATACTCTTCTTAAAAATGGAAAGGCTCAGAATGACTCTGAAACGGCGACACTTCATGATTTCAGTCTCTTATCCATCCATGTATCTTCCCAGACCGAGAATACATTGGCCGGCATCTGTGCTGGATATGTAAACCTGCCGATAAGCGAAGTGGTCATCAAAACGGACAGCAATCTTTCTTCGAGTGATATCGTAACGGTAAAGGGAGGCACAGTCTCTTTGACGAAGAAGAACTTCGATTCGATATCAGAATATACATCCATCGGCTATTGCGAGGATGAATATAAGACGACGACCGTTCAGCAAAAAAACGAAGTCTATGATCCGTATGTGACCACCACAGCCGGTTTCACGGCTGGCGGTGAGGAAAATGAATGGGGCGGTTCCCTCGATATGACGGAATTCTATAGCCGAATTGTCGATCTATCCAACAATTATGCCAGCACCATTTCCTCTAGCAATTATTCTGTGGAACATAAAATCGTTTTGGATTCGAATGGTGATTTGATTTCCTGTACTTATGGAAATAAGATAAGCGCCTATAGCACGCGTACCGGCAATGGCTATCATTATTTTGATGGTGAAACAAAATCATCTGCTACATACAATGAGAAAATCGGTTCTCTAAACGCATATAAAGATACGGGCTATTCTTACTATTATCTGAACGGCGGAAGCAAAATCTCGAGTATCGAATACTCTCTGAACTACGACATCAAGAGCGATGATCATCATCTTTCTCTTTCTGAAGATGGAACATCAATTGTCGATTCAGGCGAAACGAAATATACATGGGTTTTGCCATCATTATCGAATCAATCCAATGCAAGTTCCTATTCTTTTGGATTCGGATATATCTATTCAAGTGATGGCACGACAAACCATTATCTGAGTCAGAAAAATGGTGTCTTGATAATCACGACTGATGAAGAGGAGGCCTCCAAGTGGTGTGTGACTCAAAATAGCAGTGGATATATCATCAGCTATGGTCCTTATCGACTTGAATACCAGAATGGATGGACATTGACACAAAATCTGCCATCCTCTTTCACTGTGAAAAGGACAATCGGCAATACCACCTATTATCTGAGTGTCGATTCGACAAGTTATGATACGTCGAATACCTATTACGACAAGCCGGTCTATTATTTCTCGATGTCGGAAACGAATTCTTCGAATGCCACGGAATTTTATCTTGGCGAATCGATGACGATAAGCAATACAACATATTCCTTGATTTATACCAAGATAGGAAACGAATACTATTATTTGGAACATATCGGCTATACCGATACTGGCGGAGATAAATATGCGAACAAGCAATTCTATCTGACGAAGACTCTGGATGGTTCTTATCTTACAAAGAATCATATGAATCCGACGACGAACGGATTCAAGATTTTGAATAGCAGCACGAAGCCAGGAACGAGTGAGAGCTATTTTACAAGAAACTCTGGTTCTGTCTGGGGATGGTGTTATGGTAACTCTTCGGATTATGCAGTCTCTTCTACGAATCCATCATCTGCAACAATAAACTCTTATCTTACATTCGCGAAAGGTTCCGCTCCTTCGAGCAGTAAATATACGGCAAATAGTGACATCTACTATGATTTCAAGGATGTCACTTATCTTCCTTTGACGGTCTATTCTGAGGATGAAGACACGCATTTGAAATATGAACCAAAGAGCACAAATTCAGGATATATGGTTGGAGGAACTGGTGAGGGAAGCAGTTCCTATTCTCCACAGTATGGAAATATCGTTGTATCCGATTACGGCACTTTGAGCAATAACCTGACGAGTTATTCTACATTCGCATCGGGTGACACAGATAGTGCAGTCTATACAGTTCTGACTGGTTCGACGACCACGACAACGATAAAGGCTGCAAAAGCATCCGGCACAGAATTTGCAAAATATGAAACTTCCCTATCCAATTTCAAGAAAACACTTGCAAATAATACGAGTGGAACGTATGGATTCAACTTCGAAAATGCAAGCATCAGCAAGGAGAAAGTCATTACAGCCGATTATGTTTCCATCAATGGCAAAGAATATACGGATTATGAATTGCCTGTGAACTGCCTTGACTTCAATCTTCAATCGAAAGGCTATATCAACTGCTTTGCTGGAACATATGCTTCCTATGGTAATTCGGGATATTTGAATAATTGCTTCTTCTCTCTGCATGAAATCATTCGAGACTCGAGCAAGAAGATATCGAATATTCTTGAGATTCAAAGCGTCTATAAAAATACCAACGATGAGGATTCTGGCTATCTATACGAATACTATACAGGGTCTTCCTCTTCTCGCCTATTCTCTTATCCGTTCAAATATAAGGATGGCATCAGAGTCTATGATGATACTTCGAATGGACAGGGAGATACACAGACTCTTTCTTCTATTCCCAGTGGATATGAAAAGATTTTTGATTCCTATCAGCTTGGAAACCACAGCGGAACAGATACTGGTTCATCGATAAGAAGTGCCATCAATCAGCATACGCGATCTTTCTATTATTATGAGATACCGGTCAATGATGGTGAATTCGCATTAGGATCTGTCACGAGCGATTCTTCGGCTTCTGGTGCCTATTTGATGTATCTTGATATCCAGACAAATGCGGCAAAGATGGATCGCACCACGATCTTGGAAAAATTCGTTGAAAGCAAAATTTCCCTCAGCTATCCAACGGGAATTCTGTTTTTCGATGAGAAGAAAAATTTCTGCATTCAAATACCAGAAGAATATATCGGAAAGATATCAATCACTGAAACTGCGACATCATCCGTATCGATTGCAAATAAATCGAACAAGGAGGTGAATGTCACCTATCAGAATATATCCGCCGGCATCCATGAAGACAGCAATCAGCATATTCTCTTAAAAGAAGGAAGCGTAAGCGAAACACAGACTGTCGAGCGGTTGACATACATCGACTATAACCATACGGATGGAAGTCTGACGATGGTTGTCATTACAAAGAAGGATGAGACGAACAGTGCCACGACTTATCGAAAAAATGGCGATGAGTGGGTTGAGGATAGCACGGTTCATATCTATAAGGTAAATAATGATAATACATCCACACTCGTCACGGATATCACATCCATTGATGTGTCCTACTCAAATCCAGATAATACCGATTCGATTCTTTCCTTCTCGTTTGCATTATCGGATGGAAACATGGTCTCGATTACCTATAATCTAAATACAAAAGAAGTGACATCGACTTCCACGGAAAAAGTCTATACCATCGATAATTATGAAATTACCTTCACTTTGAATGGCACACAGGTGACTATCACTTTGACCAATGATGGAACTGGAAATTATTCGATTGCCATCGAGAATGGCGGTGAAGTTAGACATAACCCTTAATTTAGAAGAATATCCAACAATCATGACTGTTGCATAACATTTTCCAATCATTTTGTATAAATGCAATGTTTTCTGATTATTACTATTTTTAGAAAACAGGAAATTATAATAATCATTCTATATATCCTTTGCAGTGAACAAATATGTTTTAGCAAAACAATCTTTTATATGCGAAAAAGATGGTAAGCAGAAAGAAAATTAGTGTTGAAAAAACACGGGGGGGGGGTATAAAATTGTAACCGGTTACAAACCAATACGATCCGTTTCTGATTTTCTTTTCACGATAAGGGGGATAAAATTATGAAAAAGAAAATTTTACGTTGCGCTTTGTTGAGTTTGATGACGATTTCCTTGACGCCGCTTGCTTCCTGCTCGCATACTTCGACTTCGAGTGTTGTTACGCAGGGTGAGAAAGGAGACAAAGGCGATAAGGGCGATACCGGTGCCAAAGGTGATACCGGTGCCAAAGGTGACACCGGAGAAAAAGGTGATAAAGGAGATACAGGTACGGGTATTGCGAGTGCAAAGATCGATGAGAATGGTGATTTGATCATCACCTATACGGATGGAAAGACAGTCAATGCCGGAAAGGTCGATGGCTACAACCAGAATGTCGGCTATCAGATTGCCAAGAAATTCGGATATCAGTATGACTATGGAACCTGGGTGAACCAGATTATCTCGAAGGAATTGGGACTTCAGTACAATGTCGAATTGTCTTCTGACTATAAGACCTTTGTCTATGGATGGGAGAATACTTCCGTCACATTGGATGAATTCAATATCCTTTTGGATTCCCGTCTGACGGATGCAGAGGTGAACGGACATAGTTTCATCTATAATGACATCAAGAAGGCCATCGAAGCCTGCAAGGCAGGAACAGAAGAAAGGAAGATGAACCTCTATATCGCTCCGGGTGTCTATTGGGTTCATGATCCAGCTTCAGAATCGACGACGGAGGCCTATCAGATCACGAAGGATTGTGCGAACATGTCCTGGATTGGTCTAAGCGACGATAGAAGAAATGTCGTTTTGGCTTTCAATTACGGACATGATGAGGGCTATGCTGGAAGCAATCCGACCTGCTTCAATATCACTGGAGACAATTTCTCCATCGAGAATATGACAATCGGTGGCTACTGCAACGTCGATCTGGAATTCCCGCTCAATGATTCCTTGAATGTCGAAAAGAGATCGACCAATGTCACACAATGCCAGCTTGGAGCCTATAATTCTGATAAGCTTTTCTGTGAGAATGTCTCCTTTGTTTCGAGACTGAACATGAATCCTTTTATCTCTTCCAAGAGAGCGTTCTACAAGGACTGCCATTTCGAATCCACGGATGATGCCATGAATGGATCGGCAGAGGCTGTCTATCTGAATTGTGATTTCGACTTCTATGCCTCCAAGCCATGGTATTCTTCGAGCGGTTCCACGCTTCTCAACTGCAAGTTCAATCTTGTCCATATCAATACCGGCGAGACAAACACACAATATCTTGCCAAAGCCGAGTCGCGATTCAATGTCATTGACTGTGCCTTCACTGATACGACCAACACCTATCAGATCGGATGGTCGGATGTCCTTTCGAGCACATTCAGAAGCTATTATTCCAATGTCACCTACAACAATAAGAAAATCGATATGGGTGCTGGCGTCAATTCGGATAAATCCGTCGATATCACGGGAACTGAACTCCTGAAGGCTTATAAGCTGACCACAGCCAAAGGAAAGACCATCTACAATATCTATAACCTCCTCAAGGGAACAGATTCCTGGGATCCGCTTGGTCAGAAGGCACTCATCGAATCCATGCATGCGGAAGATATTCCGACCGATATGACTCTTTCTTCGACTTCGGCAACCTTGGAGACACTCAAGACGGGTTCTGATCGAATCACACTCGACTATACGATTTCCGGTGTTCTTTCCACAGACTATAAGGCAGCTTCGTCTGTGACCTGGTCGGTTGATGAAAAGGATCAGGATGTCGTCACATTGCAGACAAATGAGGACAAGACCTGCACCGTGATTGCCAACAACGATACGGATGAGTCAAGAAAGGTTCTCGTCACTGGAAAAGATAAATCCGGTTTGGTCGCTGTTGCTGAGATTACGATTCTTCCTTCTGTCCTTCCATTATCCAAGGCAACGAATCTCTCCATCACACAGAATGCCAATGGAACAGCAAGTGTCAGCTATACAATTTCGGATTTGGGAACAAGAAGCGACCTTTCGAGAATCAACTGGTATATCTGTGATGATGCAAAGGGCTCAAACCCAAGACATATCGCAACCGGAAGAACAGATACACCGCTCAAGACCATCAAGCTTCATGAAGCCTATATTGGAAAATACCTTATGGCCGAAGTCGAATCCAAGCATATCCGCAGCGAATATCAGGAAAAGGAAACTTGCATTTCTTCTTCAGCCATCACGGAAACAGGCATCGATACATCTTTATCCTATGATGTGGACTTGTCTAGTTTCGTGACGGAGAACAACCAGACGAAGGAAGCTGGATATTGGTATGTCAACAATGTCGACTATGGTGTCGGAAACAAGAATGGTTTCTTAGGCTATGAAGGTCTCTTCTTCAATGGAAATAAATCGACGACACCAGCCTTCAGTGAGATCGACTATACGCCAGTCGACAAAGCCTATAAGGATATGGATGTCACGATGAAAGTCGCTCCTGGAAAGACGGCCGGACAGGGATTCGGATCGCTCGACAATTTCCTTGAAGTCCGACTGAAATATGACTTGGAGACCAATAGTGGCTATGCTGTCCGCATTGTCCGTTCCAGCGGTGATTCGACCAAGGTCCAGCTGGTTGAGAAAAAAGCAGACAATACTGTTGCTATCCTCAAGGAGAGTGGCAATACTTCTGTCTACATGACGGAATGCACAATCCATGCCTGGGTCAAGGACAATAAGTTCTATACGCATATCGAGACCACAAAAGAACAGCCATCGACGGCTGTCGCGAAAGGTTATCTCGACAAGGTCGATTTGGAAGCCGATATCACGAACACAAGCACAAAAGGCGGATTTGGTGCCTACTTGGAAAGTTCGACAGGTGATAACACGACCTATATCGGATCCATCAAGATGAACTGGACGATCTAATCTTCATCTAGATTTTCTATAGAGGCTTTTCGGGAAGAAGTTTTTTCTTCCTGAAGGCCTCTTTTTCGAATAGAAAATATCATTTCATAAGAAACTTAGCCTTAGTAATTTTCAAAACACCGAATCCGTTTCTTTCAAAACACCGAAAATAAAACTTTCAAAACTCCGAAAATGATTGCTGATGTTGTATGAACATGCTAAAATCAATCTAAGGAAATCGATATTTATGAAAGAGTATATTCATCGGACGATCGAGCCGTATTTTGAAAGAAAACTGAAATCATCCGGGGGTGTTCTTGTGACTGGTCCGAAATTTTGTGGAAAGACCACACTTTGTCAGCATTATGCAGGTTCCATCACATCCCTGAAGACATCCAATGCTATTCTGCTAGCATCCTCTGATCCCCGTTCTGCCTTGAATGGCAAATATCCGCACCTGATTGATGAATGGCAAAAAGTGCCGGAAATCTGGAATGTGATCCGGGATGATCTGGATAATGACTATCAGTTTGGGAAATATATTCTTACCGGGAGTACGACTCCAGTCGATTCTAGTAAGATTCAGCATTCGGGCGCAGGAAGAATCACTTCCTTGCTCTTGAAGCCATTCACTTTGTGGGAATCGAAGGATTCAACAGGAGAAATATCCTTGAGTGAACTCTTCATGAATCAGACATTCAAGACAATACCTGAAAGAGAGAATCCTTTGACTCTAAGAAAGATCGCCTATCTTGTCTGTCGTGGCGGATGGCCGATTTCGGTTGAAGCTGATGAGGAATATGCTATCGACGTCACCAACAACTACTATGAAGGACTGTTTCATGTGGAAGATGAAAGCGATGAATTTGCTTTCCTTCTGAAAAACAAGAATATCGAACTTCTGACTCTGATCTTGAAATCCTATGCCCGGAATATCTCCACGGAGGCAAAGAAGATTGAGATGATTCACGAGATTCTCGAATCCGGCATCCGTTCCAAGTTGGATGAGGATACTTTTGATTCGTATGTGAAGCTTCTGAAGGACTTCTTCATCATCTATGATATGCCAGCTTGGAATCTGAACCTAAGGACCTCCGTTGCCGTAAGGAATGCTCCGACCCACCATTTCATCGATACGTCGATTGCAACATCCGCATTGGGAATCACACCGGATGATCTATTGAATGACTTAAATTCCTTTGGCTTCTTTTTTGAGGATATGGCAATCCGTGACTTGTCGGTTTATGCTGAGTCCATTCAAGGAAAACTGAAACATTACCGAGATAGTTCGGGTCAGGAAGTCGATGCCATCATCGAAACGAAAAATGGTGACTATTGTGCCATCGAAATCAAAATCCAGAGTGAAAAAAATATACAAGAAGCTATCAATTCCCTGAACCGATTCCAGAAGAAGATGGAATCAAGCGGAAACAGGCTTCCCAAGTTCCGGATGGTTCTGACCAGCCATGGAAACTGCTATAAGACAGAGGATGGAATCTATGTTGTGCCGATTTCCGTTCTCAAGAATTGAGGATGTCAGCCTTCGAAGAGTTCCTCTCCGCTGACGATAGAAAGAATACAATCGGAATACTCGTTCTTTTTGAGGCCATTCATCGTGATGAGGGTCAGCACGAGCTGTTCTTTTGGCTTCATTTCATCAAGGAAAGTCTGGAGTTTGTTGATCAGATTTTCTTTGTATTCCTTGGTGATGGTATATTCACCGATGGAATATTTTATCTCACAGACATTGATGACCATGTCTTTTCTCTGAATCAAGAGGTCAATTTGGGATCCGGGAGTGGACTTTTTGCTTTTCCATGAATATTCCTTTGTCATGACACCGTTGATGCCTAATGCTTTCTTGATGGCATAGATGTTATTTAGGCAAAGAATCTCAAAGGAATGTCCAGCCCAGGAATAGTAGGCAGGCGTATTGATGAAGGATTGCCAAGTATCGAATTTTTTGTCAATCAGGAATGTCTTGGAAAACAAAACAAATGGATCGATGACTTGGTAGAATTTTCCATTCTTTGCGGTATGGTAATTATCATAGGCTCTGACAAACCCACATTCGCAGAGTTCTTCGAGTGTGGTTGTCATTTCCTTTCCATCTCCAATCTTCGTCAATGTGGCAAGTTCTTTTCTTTGCATGCCGATTCCTTTTTTCATCAGGGCTTCGATGATTTCCCGATGTTTTCCATTTGAGGAAAATAAGGATCGGAAGAGGGCTTGGTATTCATTGCTTAGGGCACCGCCTTCCTTGAAACATAAGGCATCGATATTCTGTACAAGGCTTTTTTCACGGTCGAGAAGCTGCCAATAGTAGGGAATGCCACCAAAAATCATATAGCATTCAGCAACCTGGCTCTTTGTATAATTCAGCTTCAAAAAATCGCTATAGAGAAGACACTCTTTCAGAGAAAAGGGAAGGAGATGAATGCTTTTTGTCAATCGGTTATAGAAGCCTCCCTGATCCTTGATCATATTGTTCATGATCCAGGAAGTGGCAGAACCACAGACAATCAGGATGATATCCTTTTTCGTCGAGGCATAGGAATTCCAAAAGAGGTCGAGCGCTGCTTTGAAGTCGCTTCTTTTTCCATCGAGCCAAGGCAATTCATCTAAGAATATGATTCTCTTTTTAGATTTCTCTTCCCGATAGACATTGTCTTGTTCCAGGAGTACTTTCAGTGCTTGGAAGGCATCGAGCCAATCACTCGCTTTTTTTTTCTCCTTTAACCCATATTCCTCTAAAGAGGTCATGAAATTCTTCAGCTGAACTTTGTTCGTGGTGTTATTCACACCGCTGACATAAAAGGAGAAATGATTGCTGAAATATTCTTTGACAAGATAGGTTTTTCCGACCCTTCTTCTTCCATAGAGGACAACAAATTCAGCCTTGTCTGACTGAAGACAGGACTCGAGTTCCTTCTGCTCATCGATTCTTCCGATAATTGCCATAGCCACCTCCTAATTTCCTAAAACTTATGTTTTACGTATAGATTTAGGGAATTATCTATAGATAGATTATATCATGGCGGCTATGAAATAGTGATATAATTCCCTAAAACTATATTATTTTCCATAGATTTAGGGAATTATAGTTATGAGTTGTGAACTCTTAATGACAAATGCTTAAACTATTTTCATGAAGAAACGAATATTTTTGTCACCTTTTGGTGTCCTGGATTGTTTTAATAAGTGAGGAAAAGAAATGGGTAAAATGACGGATGAACGATTCACATCTCTCTATAACGAAAACATGTCCTTTGTTTATCGTATTGCTTTTTCTTATCTGAAAAACAAGGAAGAGAGTGAAAATGTCATGCAGGAAACATTCATGAAACTGTATCTGAATCCTCCGAAGGATGATTCCAAAATCAAAAATTGGCTTGTCGTGGTCACGAAGAATCTCTGCCTCAATCAACTGAAAAAGCAAAAGAAGGAGAAAGAAGTTCTTTCTGTCATGGCAAAGGATATGAAGTCGGATAACCGACAAAGCGAATCCACAGGAAAAGTGGATATTCTCTTCTGCATGAATCGGATTCCGGAAAAATATGCATCTGTTCTGAGAATGTACTATTTGGGTGAAATGTCGATAAAGGCAATCGCATCGTCTATGGATATCAATGAGGATGCTGTCAAAAAAAGACTGGAAAGAGGAAGGAAACTTCTGAAGGAAGAATATGAGAAGGAGCAGAGACATGGAAAAGATTGATGAAATTCTACAAAAAAGCGTGAAGGAAATAGCCATTCCGGATATCAGCGCCGAGAATATGCTGTGTCGGATAAAATCGATAAGAGACGAGAAAAAGAAACACAGCATGAAAATGGCATGGATACCGATTACGTCATCTCTCGCGGCGTCCTTGATCTTCGTCACCGTCTTTTTCAGCATCAATAAAGAAAATGAAAAAGCAGGTGAAATTCTGGAAATTGGCTTTGAGGACAATGATTCAGATTCCTTTTTCCTTCATTGGGATGTTGCGCTCTCCACGACTTCGAATATACAGGCAAACAAAAAAATACAAATCTTTTTCGGCCATGAAACGGACTTGGAAAATGTCTTTCTGAAATATGAATATACCTATGATCCGAATCAACAGGTTTCTCTCTTTCTAAGAAGAAATATTCTGGATGAAAAGAAAAATCTGATATCATCAGATATTTTGACAGAATATAGTGATTCCTTGAAAACTATGCTGATGGATAAAACATATGATAGGGGATGCGAGGAAGAAGGAAAGAGACGGACTTTCAATCAATTCTATGATGATGAGGTGGATATCAAGGATCTCTCAGGCAATCATACGGGATACCTGAATTATTCTGTTACCCTTCGACCAAAAGAGGGAGAAAGCTTGGCTATCAGTGGGTCGAATAAAGAGAAAGTGTATTCGAGTGATGGGGTGAGTCCGAATCTTCGATTCGATATCCAGAATGAAAAAATTGAATTCAGGAAAGATGAATAGGAGGAACAGAAGATGAAAGGTTCTTTGGAAAGTCAGCATAAGAAATATCGAATCATCAGTCTTGTGGCGATTCTTTTATCGATCTGCATCATTGGATTATATTTCTGTCCCATTTTCCTGATGAAAAGTGTCTATCATGGGGATCGATACTATAATGCATTTGAAGGTTTTACGCCTGAGACCCAATGGTGTCTGATGGTTTCCTTGTTGCTTCTATTTTCTGTTATCGGCATAAGCATATACAACCTATTTTCCAAGAAACATCCGAAACTTTCTTTAATTTTGACGATCAGCATTTATGCACTGGCTATCCTCTTTTCGATCATGACATTCTTTTTTGCTGTCAATTCGACGAACTATCCGAAATGAGAATGAATGCTATTGTCTGATTCAGTGCTGAAAATCCTTACTTTTCTTTCTCCAGCGTCTATAATAGAACCAGAAAGAAGGAAAAATCATGGACTATCAGAAAGCAAGCGAATACTGGAACAGAAAAGATGAAAAGAACATCGTCTTAGAGAAAGAAGAACTCTACAAGAGAATCGAAGAATTCATTCTCTCCCATAACACCTTGGCCTTGGCAACCGGATATATGGATGAGGTCAGATGCACACCTGTCGAATACAACTACGACAATCATGCCTTCTATATCTTTTCGGAAGGCGGAGAAAAATTCAGATACCTGGAGAAGAACAAGAATGTCTCGGCATCGATTTTTGATTCGTATCAGGGATTCGGAAAAATCCATTCTCTTCAGATCACCGGAAAAGCATCCATCCTCGAAGAAGAGGATGAAGAATTCTCCTTTGCATGTGAGAAGAAAGGCCTCAATATAGCGGCCATCAGGAAGATGGGTGCCGAATTCCATCTCATCAAGATTACACCATCCAAATATGAATTCCTCGACTCTGACCTGAAGAAGGAAGGCTATTCCAATCGACAAAAATATGTTTTCTAACTGAAGACAATTTCATTTCTTTAGTTCGAGACGTATCTTTCTATCACATACAAAAAGACAATCAGCACTTTGGATATTTCTATCACTGCTGATTGTCTTTTTCATTACACATCCTGATTATAGCTGACTTTGACATTCAGAATGGATTCCATCTCCGTTCTTGTGTTTTTCGCACTCTGGTAGAGGTCGACAAGAAGACCTAAGGAATTCATATGGATGGTCTCATTGATGAGTCCATCCTCGGTTTCACTCTTATAGGGATAATCCTCAAGCTTGTAGGTGAAGATGCCCTCCTCAATCGACATATAGCGATAATACTTGGTCAACGAGGCAAAGAAATCGCCATAATAGATTCCACCCTGGTTGGAGTTGCTATTGACTTCCTGGCTGGTGAAGATGCTCTTCTTGAGTTCAGTGACCTGTTCCTTCTTATAGGTCACATCGGAATACTTCTCTGTGATTTCTTCTTTTTCGTTTTCCTTATATCCCGTATAGGATGTCACGACATGATAGTAGTCATCTTCTTTATCGAAATAGGTATGGATGACTTTCTTTGTGACATGAAGATAGATATCTTCATGATAGACGATATCATTTAAAGAATAGGTCTCGACCTGCTTTTTTGAGAAATCCTCTTCGTTTCTTTTATCATAGACAAGATGCATCTGAGTCGAGGAAATCTTCTCCTTTTTTTCATAGACTTCGTTTTCGAAGTCATAGACGATAGTCTTGGTTTCCTCCATAGCCTTATTTAGGCTCATGTTGTTGAGATAATCCATGATTTCATCAGGAACATCGCTCTTCTGGCAGGAGAAGAGGAAAAGGCCGGTGAGAATAAGAGAAACGTTTTTTTTCTTCATTTTATTGGTAATTGTAGACGCAGACGAGATCGACATAGCCGTTCGCCTTTGTCTTGTAGTCGATTGTATGGTATTCTTCCTTCAAAAGCAAGCCAGAGGAAGAATAGGTGGCAGTCATATCATACCGGCCATAGACGGAGACAGGGTCGCTATCGGGTCCATCCTTCATGTAGACATTCTGGAAACTGGCGTATTTGCTGACACTCTTCGTATAGAAGATAAAGGAGCCATCGCTCTTCTTTTCGAATTGCAGCTTGGTGACCGGATCAGCATAGTAGCAGAGGAATTCCTCCAAGGACTTATAGCACGAGCCGGTATCCGTCTCCTCTTCGGAGAGGAAGTTTTCCGTCGTGATACGAACGGGAAGATACATCAGGTAGGATGCTCCATTGTCATAGACTTTCTTTTCCTTGTCATAAGTTCCTTTTGGAACTGCATAGGAATCCTCGGGTGGATAGAACTGATCGATGACGATCTCTTCATTTTCGTTCTTGAAGTAGATTTTTCCTTCTGGCTGAACAGTGTAATTCGTATACGTCGTCTCTTTGATATCCGCTAATTCCTTCTTGACAGTCTTCTTCCAGTCCTCTTCGTTTCTCCCGGAACAGGAGAAAAGAAGAACGGAGGAAAGAAGAAAGAAAGATAATTTCTTTATTTTCTTCATATTGCCTCCTAATAGAGACGGATATTCATTTCCGTTTCTGTGATCTGGCTGCGGTTCAGATCGATGAGAAGATGAAGCTTGGTTCCTTTTGGATAGGAGATAGGCGATTTTAGATAGAGATAGCCGATATTGCCTTCATTCTGATAGGAGCAGCGGATGAAATACATCTTCGAATAGTCAAGACAGTTCTCCACGGTGACAGCAAGGCCTTTTTCTTCCTTGGTGATGGTATACCCATCATGGGGAATCTCCACTAAGAAGTCTTTGGAGAAGACTCTTGTTCCCAGGCCCTGGATCAGCTTATTGGAGATGATATCATTGGCAAGGCAATAGTAGTTGGAGACAAACTGGAGGAAGAAGACATAACTTGCCTTCTGGATGGATGCCTCTTTTTCCTTGGCAAGTGTGTTGAGGGTGTTGTTATGCTCTTTCTCGAGATAGTAGTAGGGATTGCTCTTCTTTTTATAGTCGAGCTTGGCATCGTGGATTTCCTTTCTGAGGAGGTCGACCTTTCTCTTGCGGCTGGCACGGATGGAAGAGACTTTCGATTCATAATCCAGGCTCATTCCATTGAGGATTCTATTGATGGTGTTTTCCTTATCGAGATTGAAGTTGTCTTTGAAGATATGATATTCATCTCTTCTTCTCTTTAAGGCATCCGGGTCATGGTTGTTCTTGACGAATTCCTTATATTCGCTCTCTTCTTTCTCTCTTTTTTCCTTGAAGAGGGCATCATTCTTGCGGATGGCTTCTTCCTTGTCTTTCTTATATTGTTCCTTCAAGGAAGAAAGTTCCTTCTTGGAGGAAGAAAGAATCTCTTCGATTTCCTTGTTGTTCTTCTCGCTGAGGGAAGTGAGGCTTTCGAGTCCTTTCTTCTTTTCCTCTTCGATGTTCAGGCTATCCAAGGCGAGCTTCTTTTTCTCGTATTCCTGGTTCTCGAGAAGAATCTTGGCATTCATGTAGTCTTCGCAGGCCTTGATCTTGTCTTCGCGATAGGAGATGAATTCCGGATCGGGATTCTTGCTGATGACCGTGGAATAGTTATAGAACGCCGCATGGAAGGAATCGAATTCATCCAATGGCTTGAAAAGCTTCGTCTTGTTCTTTTGATTGATCAGGGTCAGAAGGGTGAAATCCAAGCCTAAGGAAATCTCTTCTCCTTCATGCACTTCATCCTCTTTCTTGGCTAAGGCAAAGAAGGTCTTGTCCTCACAGAGGAGGTGGACAAGTCTCTGACCCTTGATTTCCTCGACTTCTGTGACTTTGGCCTTGAATCCTTCCTGGTTGAGGAGAATCGCCTCACAGGGAAGCTGAAGCTCAAGATCATCCAAATCGGGTGTCTCAAGGATATTGGGCAACAAAAGCTCATTTCCCATGAAGACGAGGTGATTGTCTTTCACCTTGCAGGGGATGGAATTGTATTCTGGAATGCGTGGGACGATGCTCTTTTCGGTTTCATCATCGAAGAAATAGGCCTTGTCCATATCGAACTGGCAATAGATGACATCTCCGCTGTGGAGATTCTCGATTTCCTTGACCTTGATGATGATCTGTCCCTTCGAAGAGGAGATATCCTCCTTGGCGGAGGTGATATTTCCATAGATGAGGGATTCGCTTCCCAGTTCCTCGAAATGGGAGATGGTGACCGGAAGGACATTCTTCTCTTCCTTGGTGGCTAGATGCACGGATTCACAACGGATACCAAACGTGATCGGATGCTTTCCATCCAGGAAAGAAGGAAGAACCTTCATGAGAAGGTTATACGGAACATTCATGTTCACATCGTTGTCCTTGAAATGGACAAGGACGTTGTCTCTTTCCCTTAGAAGCGTGACCGGGAAGAAATTCATCTGCGGGGTGCCGATGAAGCCGGCGACAAACTTGTTGGCTGGATGCTTATAGAGGATCTTCGGCGTATCCACCTGCTGGATTCTTCCGTTTCGCATGACGACAACCCGGTCGCCTAACGTCATGGCCTCGGTCTGATCATGGGTGACATAGATGAAGGTGGTCTTCAGCTTCTGATGAAGCTTGGCGATCTCCGTTCTCATCTGGGTACGAAGCTTCGCATCGAGGTTGCTTAAAGGCTCATCAAGAAGCATGACCTTCGGATCGCGGAGGATGGCTCTTCCCAAAGCGACTCGCTGACGCTGACCGCCAGACATATTTCTTGGCTTTCTGTCGAGATATTCCTTGATGCCTAAGATTTCACTTGCCCAGAGAACCTTCTCCTGGATGATATCATCGGGAACATGTCTAAGACGGAGTCCGAAGGCCATGTTCTCATAGACGCTCATATGGGGATAAAGGGCATAGTTCTGGAAGACCATGGCGATATCCCTGTCCTTGGGTTCGACATCATTGACGATGGCGTTATCGATATAAAGTTCGCCGGCCGTGATGTCTTCCAGACCGGCAATCATTCTCAGTGTCGTCGACTTTCCGCATCCGGAGGGACCGACAAAGACGATGAATTCTCCGTTCTGGATATCTAAGGAGATATCATTGACTGCCTTGGTTCCATTTGGATAGACTTTGTAAATATGTTCGAGTTTTAAACTGGCCATAATGTAGCACTCCTTTTATTTGAGCAGGGCGATCGAATACGGTGGAAGAGAAATCTTTCCATCCTCGATCTGTTCCTTCTGATTCGTATCGGCTAGAAGAACCTTCTTGACTTCCCATCCTTCGAGGGAATAGGTATAGGTTTCCCGCATGGAGAAGTTGAAGACAAGCTTGATCTTTTCGTTTCCGTATTGTTTCTCAAAGGCCAGAAGAAGAGAGGTATCCGAATCTTCATTCATCTTCTCATCCTCTTCAGAGACGAGGATGTCGCCTCTGGCGATTGCAGGATAGGTATTTCTCATCTTCAGGGCATTCTTCTCATAGTTGAGAATCGAATTTTCATCCTCTAGCTGACTCTTGCTATCGGGGTAGACTTCCTTTTGAGTCAGGGCATGCGGAGGGTCATCACATTCATTCTCATGGGTTTCATCATCCCAATAGTAGTGGGTCCTATAGCAGGAATCAGCATAATCTCCGCTTTTGACGACACTTGAGGACATTCCGATCTCATCGCCATAATAGTTGAAGGTATTTCCGTTTAGCATATCCCTGAGTCCCAAGAGGAACTTGAACTGCTCTCGATTTCCTTCCTTGGAAAGACGGGTCACATCGTGATTGTCTAGAAAGGGAGCTGGAATATACCCATTGGCATTCTTGATCATCGTTTGTAGGCCCTCAAGGTATTTCCGTTTGCTCTCTCCCTGGAAGGAAAGGGAATTGTGGATGAAGCCGTTTTGTCCCTGTGCCGGGAAATAGAAGAAACTGTCCGTGGTGGAAAGATAATATTCTCCGATCGTCTTCTCATCCGAGAAGCATTCTCCGATCACATATCCGTCATGCTGATGGATCATCGAAGAGATGCGGTTGAGGATATTCACATTCTTGTAGGTGTTCATGTAGTCGTAGTACAAGACCGCATCCAATCGGAAGCCATCGACCTGGATCTTATCGGACATATAGTAGTCGATGACAGACTGAATCGTTTCGTAGGTGAATTCGCTCTCGAAGTTGAACTCCGGCATATCGGTGGAGAAATTGCATTCGTAGTAGAAGTCATTCGCTCCGGCCTTGGAATAGGTTTTCTTCTTGTCCATGTCTTCCTTCTTATCGACGAAGACATAGAGGGAATTATAGTTTTCCTCTTCTGCGGTCAGACTTTCGCCCCGGAGAAGCTTCCGGTGGGCAAGAAGAGCTTTCTCAAACCAGGGATTGTTGATGGAGGAATGATTGAAGACACCATCGAGAAGGACTTTCATTCCCAGGGAATGGGCTTTTTGGACAAGTTCGATGAGATCATCCATCGTCCCGAAGTCCTTGTCGATGGAAAAATAGTCTTGGATATCGTATTTGTGATAGCTTGGGGAGGAGAAAATCGGAGTCAGCCAGAGGCCGGTATACCCGATATCCCTCAGATAGGGAAGCTTCTTTGTGATTCCCTTGAGGTCTCCGATTCCATCCTGATTATTATCGGCAAAGGAATAGACAAAAATCTCATAATAGTTCCTGTACTGGTCATCGGGAATGTTTTCCTTTTCTTCTGGAATGGTCGAATCTGCAGAGTTCTCAAAAGAGGAAGCCATCAGGCTTTCATTTTGGCTCTGACAGGAGAAGAGAAGAAGAGAGGATAGGACAAGGACAGGAATTTTTTTCATTTTGTTTACCCTTTGACAGCGCCACCGGTGACGCCTTCGACATAATATTTCTGCAGCCAGAAGAAGAGGGCCATGATCGGAATGGAGGTGACAACACCACCCGCACAGAAGACCGGGAAGTATTTCTGCTGATCGGTCAATGTGGTGATCATGGTTCTTAGACCCACTGCGACGGTCCACATGGACTGGTTTCCGCCAGCCAGGATGCTTGCCATCATGAAGTCACCCCAAGGAGCGACGAACGTGATGAGGAAGGTATAGACGACAATCGGCTTGGAAAGCGGCATGATGACCTTGAAGAAGATGGTGTTCTTGTTCGCACCATCGATCATGGCCGCCTCATCGAGGGCTCTCGGAAGCGTATCGAAGAAGCCCTTGGCGATGTAATACTGCATCGCCGATCCGCCGATATAGATGAGAACAAGGGAATAGATGCTCGTATTGAGTCCGATGAGCTTGAGGATGAAATAGATGATGATCATGCTTAGGAATCCCGGGAACATGCCTAAGATGAGAATCAGCTTCATCAGAGGCTTTCTTGCCTTGAAGCGAAGACGCGAGAAGGCATAGGAGGTTCCTAAGATCAATATGGTCTCGATGACACTCGAGATGAGGGCGATGATGAAGGTGTTTCTATACCACACACGGAAGGTGTAGACATTGTCGGTGAAAAGCGTGACATAGTTCTGGAAGGTGAAGACGCTTCTTCCGGCATCGATGTTCTCCTGGGTGGGAAGATAGGGGAAGAAGACGGAAGGATTGTATGTGCTGGCAAAGGATTGCCCAAGAAGATAGACAAACGGGACAAGCCAGATGATGGAAAGGAGAATCAGGAAGAGGTAGATGACGATATTTCTCGTCGTGATTCGTCTTTTATGGGAACGATAATGTGTTTTCTCATTCATTATTGGAAAGCCTCCTCATTGTTGACGCTCTTGGAGCGGTTGTAGAAAAGAAGCGAGAAGAAGGCCACAAGGACGAAGACTAAAATGCCCAAGACGGAGGCAAGTCCATAGTCGAAGCTCTTCGAGGTCGTCAATTTATAGATCCAGGTGATCAACAAATCGGTCTGGCCGACACCCGAGGAAAGAAGATTGGTCGGAACATTGTCGCCGGCGGAGAAGGTGAAGTAGGGTCCACCGCCGGAAAGAAGGTAGATGACGTTGAAGTTGTTGATGTTTCCGATGAATTGGCTAAGAAGATAGGGACCGGTGACAAAAAGCATATAAGGAAGGGTGATCTTCATATACATCTTCTGGGGTGAGGCACCATCGATTCTTGCCGATTCATAGAGATCCTCTGGGATGTTCATCAAAAGACCGGTACAGATCAGCATGGTATAGGGAATGCCGATCCAGGTGTTGATGAGAAGGATGATGACCTTCGGAAGAAGAGCGTTGAACCTCGCATCCGTCAGCCACTTGATCGGCGAGGAAGTCCAGCCGATATTCTGCAAGACGGAGTTCACAATGCCGAAGTTCGATTCCGAGAACATGAAGGAGACGAGCATCAGGGAGATGAACTGCGGAACGGCAATCGTCGTGATGAGGATGGTTCTCCAGAGCTTTTTGAGCTTGATTCCCTTCGTGTTGATGATCATGGCGACGATCATGCCGACGAAATAGTTCGAGAAAGTGGCAAAGAAGGCCCAGATGAGCGTCCAGAGAAGAACCTGGACGAAGACTCTCAAGAATGCGGTCCCTGAGGTCGCTCCGGTTGAGGAGAAGACCTGGGAGAGATTGTAGAACCCGACCCAGTCGAAGAGCTTCGTCGGGGTGATGTGAAGATAGTCGTAATTGGTAAAGGCAATCAGGACCATCATGATAATCGGAATGATCGTGAAGATGGCAAGTCCGCCGATCGGGATGAAGAGAAGCGTCTTGTCATAGGATTTATCCAAGACATTCTGAAGCGTCTTCTTGTCCGAGGCGAATCGGCCGATGGATTTCTTTTCCTGGAGGGAAAGAGAATCTCTTAGCTGGCTATACCAGAGGAAGACAAGGATGAGAAGAAAGACGATGGTCAGAATGGAATAAAGAAGAATGGTGAAGGAATTGTCCATATAGACGTAGCGAGGCAAGTCCATTTCCAATCCATCGATGGTCGTGTAGACCTTGAATTCAATCTGGGAGAGTGTTCCTAGTGTGGGAAGCTGCTGAAGCGAGCCTAGTCCGATCGTGGCAAAAAAGAAAATAAAAAAGGCCTCATACGCAAAATAGAAGATGCCGCGTATGATCTGATGCTTGCTCATGAGTCCTGTTCCCATGAAGAGAAGAGAAAGCCTTGTGAAGATGTCCCCTTCCATGATGGCTTTCAGGATGGTCTTGAAGATATTGGTGATCCTCAGGGACATTCTTCGAGCCTTGGAAGGCATTTTTCGGAACGAAGCAGCGATTCTTTTTGGAATATTCGTGAAATAGTGGCTGATCTTATATCCGATTCTCTGGAACTTGTTCAGAGAGAGATATTCGAGATTGTTTTGCAATGTCAGTTGTTGGTTATCCATAGTTCCTCCTTTTTCTGAGGTCGGATGAAAGTGCGAAAGTGATGGGAGGAAATCCCCTCCCATCACTCTTGCTTCGGATTAGTCAACTTTCTTGACGGCGGTATTGTAGGTATTCAGGATGGTCTGAAGCTCAGCTTCGGTCGCATTCTTATTGGCCATGATTCCCGTGTATGGGCTGGTCGATTCGACCCAGATGTTGTTCGGAACGATGGTCTGGGCAACGGAGAATTCAGCCTGGGCAGCGATCGCCTTGATGTGTGGCGTATTCTGCACGGCTTCCAAGGCCTTGACCTTCTTGAGTGTCGGAGCGATGGTCAGCTGTGTAAAACGATCCTTCTGGACATCTTCGGAGACAAGATAGCTGGCAAGCTGATGGAGTGTGGCAAGCTTGGTGGTATCGGTGCTCTTCTTGGATGGATTGACGCCATAGAGCTTGTAGCCCAAGAAGGAGCCAAGATTGGCCGTCTCGCCATCGACGGTGACGCTCGGAAGCTTGACACAGGCATAATTATCACCCATGGCTTCCTTGTAGGTATTGGCATTCCAGGAACCATCGACCGTGGCACCTAAGCCATTGGCTGTGGTCGGAGCCTTCTGTCCGTCCTTGGTGGTATCGATGTCCTCATTGTTGATGATGCTCTGCATGGCTTTGGCAGCCTTCATGCCTTTTTCGGTATCGAAATCGGCGCTGATGGAAGAGATGGACTTTCCATCGGTGGACAAGGTCACATCATAGCGGGCACCGAAGGTGAACATCAGACCGGTGGAGAAGAAGGTATCGGCCAATTTGTAGGAGAGTTTCACATTGTTTGCCTTGCAGACTTCGACAACGCCATCAAGGGTATCCAGCTTGGCTTCTTTTCCAGTGAAGAGGGACTTGTTGTAGTAGAGGAAGTATCCATTATCTCCGGCATAGGGGTAGCCATAATATTTCTGTCCGACTTTGGCGGCGTTCATGACTTCATCGCCCATATCGGTCTTCATGGCTGTCGAATAGGTGGATGTGACTTCGGCAAGGGCACCCTTGCTGACAAGGCCCAAGGTCTGATCGGATGCATAGGCATAGAGATCCGGTGCCGTCTCGGCTGTCCAGTCCGGAACAGAGGTTCCGTTGTTGACATCGCCTTCACCGATGTTGGAAATCGAGAGCGTGTAGCTGCTGGAAAGTCCTTTTTCTGTCAGGAAGGCATTGACCTTGGCTTCGATGAAGTCCTTCTGAAGGGATGGGCAGGCGACGACAAGTTTCTTCTTTTCAGTTGGAGTCGGCTTGGCTGTGGTCGAATCCTTTGCCGAAGAAGAAGTGCCGGTCTTGCTGCAGCCGACCAAGGCCATCATGGCAAGAGCAAAAACAGAAACGAATCTTGAGTATTTTTTCATAAATTTTCCTCCTTTTGAAATTGTACTCATCATATATTTCAAGGAACTTGAGAAGTAATGTTCCCTTGAAACCGAATCAGTAGCGCCCGTAGCGCTTGTTGAGTCCAAGCAGATGCTTGGCATTTGTGCTCGAGAGATCTTCTTTTGTGATGCGGAAGGTCCAGTTGTCTTCAACGGTGGAAGGGGTATTGATTCTTCCTTCCTTTCCCATGAAGAGAAGATCGTTCATGCTCTGTATGGCAATCGAGGAAAGGGAAGCAAGATTGAGTTCGAGCAGGGCTTCGACTTCCTTATCCGCATCCAGGCAATCGACTTCCTTCACGCCGAAGTGTCGGCAATCCTTGTTGATCTGATAGAGGGTGAGCTTTCTGGATGTCTCGCTTAGGGATTCGAGATAGGCCTTGAGTGGCTTGCAGTCATGTGTGGAAGAAAACGAGATGGTGGAATAGTTGTAGCTGATCGGCTGGTTGATGTTTCCGAGTTCCTGCGGATAGCCAAACTCGATGACCCTCTCATCCTTGATCTGAAGGGTGCTGAGAATCTTCTTCATGTCCTCCGAATGGAAATCGACATTCTCAGCGATGACTCTCGACTTGTCGCTGACAAAGCTGTCGACCACCTTCATGCCATCTTCCTTTTCCCATCTTCCCATCAGTCCGTCCTTGCTTCCCTTTGGGAGATAGTAGTTTTCCAGATAACCTCTGAAATGATCGAGAATCACCAGGTCGAAGAGGTCATAGGCGAAGTCGAGACGGTCCTTGAAAAGCCGATAGTCGTTTCTTTTCAGGTAGTCGAAGTCATAGAGAGGTGTTCCCCAGACTTGGCCCTTGTCATAGAAGACATCCGGTGGATAGCCGGCGACATACTTCATCTCATCGAGATTGGTCAGGACGAAGTTTCGATGATGCTTGTAGACATCGATCGAATCATAGGAGACATGCATCGGCATATCACCGATGATCTTCACGCCTTTCTTGTGGGCATAGGCTAGAAGGGTATGCCATTGGCGAAGGAAGATATATTGCGTCCAAAGGTAGAACTCCACGTCATCTTTATATTTGTGTCGGACCTTCATGAAGTTTTCAAAGGAATACTCCCTGAAGTCATTGTCGAATTCGTTCCAAGGCTTTCCTTGGTTTTTCTCCTTGAGAACCATGAAGCAGGCATAATCGAAGAATCGGTTCTTTCTTAGGAAGGTCGTATAGCCTCTCTGGTAGTCGCCGTTTCCCTTCTTGAACCGCCGATAGGCGATTTTGAGGACATCGGTCTTGTTCTTGTAGATTTTCGAATAGTCGACCTTCCGGGGATCATCTCCCCAGGAGATCTCTTCGAAGTCCTGCTTCTTAAGGAGTCCTTTTTCCACTAAGTCATCGAAATCGATGAAGTAGTGGTTGAGTGCCCGACTGGAGAAGGACTGGAAGGGGGAATTGGCAAACCCGGTGGGCGTCAAGGGTAAGACGACCCAATAGGCAAACCCGGCATCCGATAGGAAATCGATGAATTGGAAGGCGCCTTTCGATAAGGTTCCGATTCCATAATCTCCGGGAAGGGAGAAGATGGGAAGAAAGACACCGCTGCTTCTTAGATTGTTTCTCATAGTTTTTTCTAACCGCTTACAAGATACAAACCGCAGAAAAAATAAGCAAATGAAAAGCAATCCATTCGAATCGGATTCTTTTTTGAGGCTAAAAACCTCAAAAAAGCCCTTAGAATCGGGCTTTTTGGCGAATGAGGTACAGAAAGGGCTTTCGCAAGAAAAAAGGCAGCGAAAACGATTATTTGCCTTCTTTTTCGATGATTTCTTCTTCATCTGCTCATTTCCTCATCTTCGGAAAATGCGATAGAATCGGGCTTTTTTGGAAATCAGATTCTTTTTCGGCCTCTTTTTTTGTCATTTTTGCAAAAATGAATTTTTAGACATTTTTCTAAAAAGCCACTTTCTAATGACAAAGATAGGCGAGTGTAAAAGAAAAAATCCGGAATAGCGAATATTCCATTTCTTTTCAGCGTAAACGTTTTACACGGCCTCTTTTTTTCTGTTTCGATGAAATCGCTTCGAATTGGTGACGTCCTTTTTTTCTAAAGCGGTTTCCATTCTTCTCAGAAGAAAAGCCCGGAATGTCCGGGCTTAGTCGAGTTCATAAGGGAGAGGATGCTTTTTGTTGAGTTCGTGAACCTGCTTCAGGACTCTCGTTTTTGTCTCTTCATCCTCTTTGTGGCTGAGAAGATCGCTGATCAGGTCTCCGACAAGGGCGAAGTCTTCTTCTTTATAGCCACGGGTCGTCATGGCCGGCGTTCCTAAACGGAGACCCGAGGTATAGGCTGGCTTTTCCTTATCGCCGGGGATGGAATTCTTGTTCGCGGTAATATGTGAGCTTTCCAATATTTCCTGTGCTTCCAATCCGGTGAGATGGAAACTTTCCTTCACATCGATCAGAAGGAGGTGATTGTCGCTTCCTCCGGTGATGATTCTTACACCATGCTTCAGAAGCGATTTTTCCAGTGCCTTGCAGTTGAGGATGATCTGATGGCAGTATTCCTTGAAGGAAGGATCCAAGTCTTCCTTGAAGCAGACAGCCTTGGCAAGAATGGTATTTTCCAGCGGACCTCCCTGACAGCGAGGGAAGACGGATTTATCGATCTTCTTGGCGATTTCCTCATTATTCGTGAGAAT
The DNA here is from genome assembly GCA_963600815.1 of Bacteroides uniformis. Taxonomy (GTDB): domain Bacteria; phylum Bacillota_I; class Bacilli_A; order RFN20; family CAG-288; genus Enterosoma. The sequence continues at coordinate 25,767 of CAVCCX010000027.1, forward strand.
CAGTCCGCCGCGTGGACCGCGAAGCGTCTTATGTGTGGTGGTTGTGACCACATCGGCAAATGGAAGCGGAGAAGGATGCTCTCCGGTGGCGACAAGGCCGGCGATATGGGCCATATCGACCATCAGAAGGGCATTCGCTTCATCTGCAATCTTTCTGAATTGGGCAAAATCGATGATGCGGGGATAGGCGCTCGCTCCGGCAATGATGAGTTTCGGACGGAATTCGAGAGCGATTCTTCTCACTTCATCATAGTCGATTCTTCCGGTCTTCTCATCCACACCATAGGATGCGGATTCATAGTCTCTTCCTGAGAAGGAGAAGCGGTATCCGTGGGTGAGATGGCCTCCGGCATCAAGCGACATGCCTAAGATCTTATCCGAATTGTTCAATAAGGCCTTGTAGACTTCCATATTGGCCTGGCTTCCGGAATGAGGCTGGACATTGCTGTACTTGCAGGAAAAGAGCTTCTTTGCTCTATCGATGGCCAAGACTTCGGCCTTGTCGATATATTCACATCCGCCATAATATCTTTTTCCGGGATAGCCTTCGGCATATTTGTTGGTGAAGATGCTGCCATTGGCTTCTCTTACGGCATTGGAAACATAATTCTCCGAGGCGATGAGTTCGATGTTCTCTTCCTGTCTTTTTCTTTCCTGAAGAAGAATCTCATAGGCTTCTTTGTCTTCCTTCTTGAATTCGGTATTGTCGATCATGATTGTCTCCTTTATTTTTTCTTTTCCTAGTTTATATTTTTGTTCTCAGAGTTGCAATTTTTCTTTTCTTTTTTTGC
>CAVCCX010000028.1:0-20924 GCA_963600815.1 Bacteroides uniformis
TGTTTTTCTTTATTTTTATTAACATAATAAACATTATACGAAGTGACTAGAATCAAACAAGAATAAGTAAAAGGAGGCCACCGAATCAAACTGCCCTCCTGTTTCTATTCGATATGTGTTCAGATCAAAATCTACTAATTTAGTACTAATTCTAATTTGATGAAAAATTCACTTTAATCTCATCTTTATCCACTATATCCATTTCCTATTTTTAGTCTATATTTAGTACTAGTTTGTTACTAGTGAACATATATTACTATTTTTATAGCCTAAAAAGAAAATAGTACCAAACTGGTACTATTTATCTACTATTTTATTTCATCAGCCATGCAACCAATTCACCGGCCCGATAAGAAGCCTTGGTGAGGTTGTTTTCATACTGATCCTTGTTTCCATCCTCGTTGGATGTGTCATCCGAAATGGTGCGGATGATGAGGAACGGAATCTTGGCAAGATAACAGACTTCAGAAACAGCCGCGGATTCCATATCGACCGCCAAGGGATGATCAAACTGGGAAACATGTTCCTTTGAAAGATTTGTCTTTGTGATGAAGGAATCACCTGAGAGAATCAGTCCTTCCATCAATTGATCCGAGGGGAAGGACATGAGCTTCTTCACGCCTTCTTCATCGGCATCATAATATTTCGGACACTGAGCCATCTGACCGTATTCATAGCCAAAGGCGGTGACATCGACATCATGATAGGCTGTCTTAGAAGCAATCAGGGTCATGAAGGGCTTTAGAGCAGGATCAATGGAACCAGCCACACCGACATTGACGATTTCATCCACCTTATGTTTGGCTAAGAAGGATCCGAGCATATAGGCCATGGATACTTTTCCGATTCCGCCTTTCATGCTATAGAAGGCGATTTTTTCATCCTCATGATAGAAAAGATTCTCTTCGATTTTTTTTATATCCGGAAAGAACTTGAAGAGACCTTCAAGTTCCTCATCCATCGCCGTCACGACGAGATAGGTTTTCTTCATCTTAGATATTACCCATCTGGGAAGCCGGTTTCTTGCGCTTGCGATAGACTGGTTCTTCTTCGGCTTTCACCACCTTGTGTGGGCAAGAAGCATACAAGGAATCCAGATCGACTCTCTTTCTTTCATCCTTGGTGAATAATTGGATAACGACATCCGTGGCATCCAATAAGATCCAGTTGGAATCGTTTCTGCCTTCGGTGTGCTCCAACTCCTTGTAGTTGTCATATAAAGAATCCTTGGCCGTCTGAATGAGGGCTTTCAGCCTTCTTTCATTCGAGGCCGAGGCAACGATATAGTAGGAAACAAACGGTGTGTTGTTTCTCACATCATAGATGACGACATCTTCGCCATAGTTCCAGCTGAGATCGCTGGCAATATGGATCATTCTCTGGGAAGTGATGGTTCCCTTATCTTGGATGGAACCCGTTTTTGTATTTGTTTTTTTAAGCATATCAGTCTCCTTTGGTATATGTTTCGTACATGTCTCTGCTCAAGGCAGTGTTCATGAATTCGATGTTGTTTCTTGTGAAATATTCCTTTTGGTCTTCAAGCAGATGGACAAATCCGCTTTCAAGATCCCTATACATCGCCATGCGGTTCTTCTTGGTGGGGAAGACTCTTTTCGGCTCACATTTATCCGCGGCATAGATGAGTTTCTCTAAATCGCTCATCTCCTTTTTTCCTGTGCAATGGAAGCAGATGGAAGAAAGGACATCCTCATTTTCTAGATGGAATCTTTCCTTGGCTAGATAGGCGCCGACAAACTGATGCAAGGCAAAATCAGGACAGGGAACATATTCTGCGAAGTATTTTTCGACAATCTTCTTCTGCTCTTCCACGGGAAGGTCTTTTCCGCAGTCATGGAAGATACCCGCCTGAAAAGCCACTTCCGGTTCGATAGCCTTGCTCGGATTGTGTTTTGCAATCTCATAGGCTGTCAAGGCGACCGAGACAGAATGAAGATAGCGGCTTTTCTTCATCAGACAGGAAAGATCATGGGCAAAATAAAGACGATGATCTCCGATATAGGCTAGAACATTCTTGGTGGTATAGAGCTGTTGACCAGAGCGGATCAAAGATGAAGAAATGGAAAACGGATAGAGATTCAGATAGCAGATAAGAAACTGATTCTCAATCTCTTTTGGAAGCGGAGCGTTTCTTCTGACCAACACAAATGTCGAAAGGTAGGCGATCTTATCAAAATTCTTCTCCTTCATGAAGGAAGGAAATTCATCTTCGCCAAGAAGGATATAGACTCTTTTTTCAGGATTGGTTCTTTTATAATACGAAACCACATCCGCAAAAGAAGAGAATCTCTGACAGGCATTCGAGACACGAAAAGAATCACTTTCTAATCCATAGTCATGGAAAGCAAGTCGGATCATCTTTGTCCGGTCCTCAAAAGAGGCATATTCATCCTCCTTTTTCGGAAGAAAGAGGACTTTCTCAGCATTGAGAAGATTGTAGCTGGACAGGGCAATCATCAGATGGCCGATATGGATCGGCGAGAAATGTCCAGGAAACAGAACGATGGATTTCTTCATATCAGAGTTTGACGGAAACTTCCTCGATATCGACGACAACGCCATTTGGGGCATAGACATCGAATTCCTGGTCATTGCCATTGAATTCGATGAATCCGAGGCCATAGACATTGATGCGGTTGGTCACGTTCTTGATGGCCTTCAGATGGGTCTTCGCAAGGCTGGAAATCGAAGTGAAGCGTTCGCTTCTCGTATCGAGGCTTTCATTCTTGCAGATGGAAGCATAGAGTTCATCCGCCTTGTTGATCTTGGCCCTCTGAATGGATAAGTCATTCGATTTGAAGAAGGTGAAGGTCGTCTTTTCACCTTTGAGGAAGTCAAAACGGCAGAGATTGGAGAAGAGAAAGGACTGGTCTTCCTTGGCCTGATAGCTCTCCGGACGGATTTCATTTCTCGGAAGGACATATTTGATGATCTTTCCTTCCAGCTTAGAGATGATGGAAGAAGAATTGTAGATACCAGGGGTATCATACATATTCGATTCCTCATCCAAAGGAATGGAAATGACATCCAGGGTTGTTCCCGGATAGGGACTGGTCGTGATGACGCGGTTCGTCTTATTCGAATAGGCCATCAGAAGAGAATTGATCAAGGAGGATTTTCCGACCTGATAGGCACCGATGAAATAGACATTCTTTCCATCACGGTATTTGTTGATGGAGTCGATCAAGGCAGGAATGTTGCTCGATTTGCTCGACGATGCCGAGGTGATCAGAATATCCAGCGGATGGATATTCTGCTTGGCAAGAAGATTCTTTGTCAAATTGAGAAGATATTCATCGGAATAACTCTTGGGAAGAAGGTCTCTCTTATTGATGACGATGAGAACTTTCTTGGGAAGATAGTTTCCGATTCCTTCCAGGATGGATGCGTTGATGGAGAAGGCATTGAAGACATAGACGGCAAGGGCATTTTCTTCCTTGGCATCATCCAGGATGGTGATATAGTCGACATTGATGTCCTTGGATTCACGGTATTGTGAATAATGTCTCAATTTGTAGCATCGTTCACAAAGCGTTTCTTCTTCCGAATCTAATTTGTTCGCTGGGATATAGCCAGCATCATTCGGATCGCTGGACTGGAGAATCGCACCACATCCATAACAGCGTTTGACACGGATTTCAGCGGTTAAGCCGCTCTCTCTGTTTTTCTTGAAGAACATTATTCTTTTTCCTTTCCGATAGCGATGCCCAATAATCCTTTCTTTTTCCAGGATTTCCGGATTTTGCTATCTAATCTGCGGACGAATCGAGTGAAGAACTGATCTTTTGTGACCAAGGGTTCCGTCAGGATCAGCCTTCCATGAAGCTTATTGACATAGACCCTGTCTGTGAAGATCTGATCACCGACAAAGAGAAGTTCAGAAGGATCATAGCCAAGTTTTTTTAGAAACTTCTCGATTTTCCCTTTTCGATGCTTCTTTGCAGAAGCAAGATAAGGAACATCAAGTTTCTCACAATAGGCTTTGACTCTCTTTTCTGTGTTATTGGAAATGACAATCAGGGAGATATTCTTTTCTGCGAGCCTCTTTTTGAGTTCGAAGGCTTCCTTTCTTGGCGTTTTCTCATAGGCTGAGTCGAGGGTGTTATCTAAATCGACGATTAGAGCCTTTATAGGATATTCGTCAAAGAAGGAATCATCAAGCGAATAGACGCTACTTGCATGGGCAAAGACTCTCTGTTTTTTCATTTCATATAATAGTATATCAAAAAACTATTTCTTTGAAGAATCTCTTTCAAAGAGATCGAAGAGGGAAAGCTGGGTATCGGCATCATCGCTATCGGCTTTCGTCACCTCGATTTTGGCAGGACGTGGCTGTTCGACGATGGTATTCTCATCGATGACTTCGCCTTTCGAATCATAGCCGATGAGGTCGAGTTTTCCAAGATTCGGAATATTCTCTCTCAGTTCGGAGTTCGTCTCGACCGGGGAGAGGTTGTTGATATCGATGGCGACCATGCTATCGAGGGTTGTGACACAGACATAGTTTGGCTGTCCCTTGACCTTCTCGATCTTGGAGACATTGACGATCTTCCACGGATTCTTCTTGAGAACCTTGATGAGGGAAGTCTTGGCGGAAAGTCGTTCCGTGCATTCGATCTTTGAGGTCGAAATCAGACGGGCGGCTCTCTTATTTCCCAAGACAAGAAGCAGGGCCACTTCCTTGGAATGGAGGGCGATGATGCTGACAAGCGGAGCATTCTCAATGCCGGATGCGATGGCCTTGACACCCATCGCCATCGTGGAAACAACCGGGACATCGCCCTCATTGAATCTTGAGCAGCGTCCAAGCTCATCCACGACGATCAAATCTGAATTTCCTCCGGAGATGCAAACATCGACCAATCGGTCATCTTTGTTGAGCATCTTGCAGGCTCTAAGTGGTTTCTTTGTCAAGGAAGTCTGCTCAAAATCCTTCAGGGAGGTTCTCTTGAGCTTGTTGGCTTTGGTCAAGAGACAGACATACAGGCCTTGCTTGAATTCATTGATTTCGAAGGCTTTGACGATCTTTTCATTCGGCTGAAGCTTCGTGAGATTGTTCAGATGCTTTCCTTCCTCTTTCCACTTCATGTCGGTGAGAAGATGGGCTGGAACAAAGGCATAGTTTCCTAAGCTGGTGAAAAGAAGAATGCCGGTATGGGTATCGACAAGATGGGAGAAGACAAGATGGTCGCCGGGCTTCATCTTCGGCAAGGTCAATGGATCATTCTCATCCTTGTTTGCTTTGACACTCGCCTGATAGGACTTCAGGGAAGTTCTCTTGGCATAGCCATCGCTGGTGATGGCAGCCATGACATCTTCCTTGGCAATCAGCTTGGTCTGGTCGACACTCTCAAAGGAGAGCTTCTCATCCCGGATTTCGGTCTTTCTCTGGACGGCGAAATTCTTCCGGACTTCCTCAAGTGTCAAGATGATGGTCTCATCCAATTTCTTTCCATCATTGAGAATTTGATGGATTCTTTCGATATCTTTCTCGAGTTCATCTTTTTCGGCACGAAGGGCAAGAATATCCGTATTGGATAGACGATATAAAGGCATCATGGCAATGGCTTCGGATTGTCTTTCGGTGAACTGATAGTCGTTCTGAAGCATCTTCTTGACGCCTTCCTTGCCGTTGCACTTGCGGATCTTCTCAATCAGTTCATTGAGGATGGAATAGGCTTTGACATAGCCATTGATGATTTCAAGACGGTCCTCATCGCTTTTTAAGTCATACTTGAAAGCGAGGGTGGAGACTTCTCTCTGGTGGTTGACAAAGGCGTCGATGAGTTCCATCAGGGACATGCATTTTGGATGGCCTTTATCGATGGCAAGGAAATTGCAGGAGATGGTCGTCTTCAAGGCCCCTTTGCTCATCAGGTAGTTGTAGATATCATACGGAGAAGCATTCTCCTTGATTTTGATGACAATCTTGACATCATCCTTGGCGGATTCATCGATGATTTCCTCGATGTTGTCGAGATGGTCATTGTCTTTTCTCTTGTTCAGGCCGGAGACAAAATCGATTTTGACGAGTCCATAAGGAATCTCGGTGATGACGATTTCGTTTTCCCCTTCATCGATATGTGACTTGCAATAGAGATAGAAATTGGCTCTTCCGGTTTCATATAAGGAATGAAGCGTTTCCTTATCGTCGATGATGCCGCCGGTCGGAAAATCTGGACCTTTGACATATTTCATGAGGTCATCGAGAGTCGCATTGTTGTGCTTGATTCGATAGATGGTGGCATCGACGACTTCCGAAAGGTTGTGGGGTGGAATATAGGTGGAAGATCCAACGGCGATGCCGCTTGTGCCATTGACAAGCAGGTTTGGATACCTTGCCGGAAGAACAACCGGCTCGAGGTTCTTGTCATCGAAGGTCGGGACCATCTTGACGGTATCCTTATCGATATCGCGGACAAGATACTCACTCAGTTTGGATAATCGCGCTTCCGTATAACGATAGGCGGCAGCGGGATCATCATCGATGGAGCCGTTGTTTCCCTGGAAGTCGATCAGGGGTGCTTCCATCTTCCAGCTCTGGGACATATGAACCAAGGCATCATAGATGGAAGAATCACCATGTGGATGGTAATGGCCCATGACATGACCGACGATGGTCGCTGATTTGACCGTTGGCTTGGAATAGACCTGGCCTTGGTCGAACATATCAAAGATGATACGTCTCTGAACCGGCTTTAAGCCATCGCGGGCATCGGGAATCGCACGATCCGTGATGACCTCCTTGGCATAGCGGTTGAAAGCTGTGATGAGGACATCCGAAAGAGGGGAATCGACAATGTTTTCTGTATATCGAATGGTTTCTTTTTTATTTTTCATTCTTCTTTTCCACCTCCATCGTAAATGTATCGGTCGTATTGAAATCGATGTTGTTTTCGATCCAATCTTTTCTTCTGTCGGAATCTTTTCCTAGGAAGATATTCACCTTGTCATGGGAATCCTCATCATCGATGATGTTGACCTTCAACAGTTTTCTGTGTTCGATATCCATGGTTGTCTGAGAAAGCTGAGAATAATTCATCTCACCAAGACCTTTGTAGCGGTTGACCTTGTAGCCAGGGCCGATCTTCTTCTGGGCTTCAGCAAGTTCCTTATCGTCATAGCAATAGATTTCTTTTCCTTTGCCATTGTAGACTCTGTAAAGAGGAGGGCATGCGATATAGACATGTCCGGTCTCAATCAGAGGCTTCATATGATTGTAGAAGAAGGTGAGAAGAAGCGACTGGATGTGGCTTCCATCGTCATCGGCATCGGTCATGATGATGATCTTTCCATAATGGATATTCTTGACATTGAAATCGTTGTTGAATCCTGCACCGATAGTGGAAATCAGTGTGGCGATTTCCAAGTTGCCCAAAAGGATTTTTTCATCTTCGACATCGGTGGTGTTCTTCGGCTTACCTCTCAAAGGAAGAATGGCCTGATGGGCAGGATTTCTTCCTTTTTTCGCTGATCCGCCGGCGGAGTCACCTTCGACGATGAAAAGTTCATTCTGCATATAGTCCTTGCTCGAACAGGGTGTGAGCTTTTTCGAGATTTCGACACCCGACATCTTCGAATTGGCAAGTTCTCTCTCTTTCTTTCTGTCAGCTTCCGTCTTATCGCGGATACGCATTTCTTCGACGGTCTTTTTGACGACGTTCTCCGCTTCGTCTTTATGTTCCTCAAGATAGTAGGCCAACTGATTTTCGATAATGGAATCGACGCTGTTGAGGGCATCCTTCGTTCCGAGTTTTCCTTTTGTCTGGCCTTCAAACTGAAGGAGATGTTCAGGAACCCAGCAGGAAAGAATGCAGACCAATCCTTCTCTTAGGCAATCACCATCCAGTGTCTGGTTGGCTCTGGTCAAAGAATGATTGGAGGCATATTGGTTATAGATGGTCGTGACCGCTTTCTTGAAGCCCGTGACATGATAGCCACCATCACCGGTTCTCACGCCATTGGCAAAAGAAATGATTTTCTCGCTGTAGTCATTCTTGAGGAATCCGAAGACGACTTCCAGACGGATGCCGTTGTCGGTACCCTCAAAGCGCATCGGCTTTGTGAGAAGTTCCTTATCGACCGTATGGCGATTGAAATATTCTCTCAAGCCGTCATTATAGAAAAAGTCCTGCTTTCTTCCGGTTCTTTCATCAAAAAGATGGAAGGTCACGCCCTTGGTGAGACAAGCCTGATCATCCAGATGCTGAGCAATGCGGTCGAAATTGAATGTGATATCCTCGAAGATATCGCTATCGGGGAAGAAACGTACATTCGTTCCTCTTTTGGAAGTCTTTCCTAATTCCTGGATTCCGGAAAACTTGCTTCCACCGGCTTCGAATCGGGCAAAATGATCGATTCCATCGCGATAGGAATGGACTTCCATCCATTTGGATAAGGCGTTGGTGACACTCGCACCGACACCATGAAGACCACCGGCTGATTTGTAGTTGCTTTCATCGAATTTTCCACCGCCATGCAATGTTTGGTAGACAATCTGAAAGCCATTCATCTTTTCTTTTTCATTGTAGTCGCAGGGAACACCTCTTCCCTGATCCTCGACTTCCAAGGAACCATCGGAGTGGATAGTGATGAAGATATTCTTTCCATATCCTTCATTGGCTTCATCGACGGCATTGTCGACAATCTCCCAGACCAGATGATGAAGGCCTAAAGTCGATGTCGAGCCGATATACATGCCAGGTCTCTCCCTGACTGGTTCAAGACCATGAAGAATCGCTAAGGATGATGCATTGTAATTTGAGCCCATATAAAAAACCTCGTTCTTTCATTTTACCGATTTCTTAGGAAAAAATAAAGGATAAAAAATCGATTGCAGCCACACTTTTGAAGACTTTTTCCGACATATTTTTTTCCATTTATTTACATTTCATTAAAAAATAGTTTTTTCTACACCGTTCAGGGACGAGCCTTGTTGATGCCATAACATCAATTGACTCAACCTTAAGTTCATAGAAAGGAGACTTGAACACTTTTACCTTTGTGCTCGCCTCATAGTTTTGAAAAAAACTATGTAAATGCAAAATCCGACACATCCCGAAGAAATACTCTAGTTATATATTCTCAAAAATCAAAAAAAGATGGTATATCCCATATACACTGTAGCATACTTATTCCCTTAGCCATCTTTCCAAAGTAGAATTATATACGACAGTCACAGATGTCGTGGATGAATTCGATCTCGTCACATTTAAGGTTATTGTCCCTTCTGTATTTGTATACGGATAATAAGACGCTGCAAAGTATGCATATTTTGTATTCGTTTTGGTATCTGTAAAAATATGTTCTGTTTCATCATAAGTGCAAGGTTCTAATGTACATGTTGAATTATCACTTAAGGTAAATGTTTCCCCTATATTGAAATAATACATCTCCGTATCACTGACTTTGAATATTCCCGTTCTAAAGCTATAGTCTCCAACTTTAGCATCAGCAGAAGATCCATTTGTGTAATACCCTTTGCCATAAGAAACTAATGGTCTTGAATATCCTTTGATGACAGCATCCCTATTCGAACCACCGAGTAAATAGTCATATCCATACGTAAGGATCTTTACATCACTATGTTTCTCCATTAGCTTTGCAAATGGATTTTCATTTTCAGAATAGTCTATATATTCTAGATTATCTGTTGTCCCATCAGATGAATATGCAACACGATTGAAATCCATTTGTCCCGCAAGCAAATATTCTCTTATATCCGTATTTCCGCCTTGAAATACTAATGATCCGTAAATTTTAAAACGACTTCCGCTATAGTATTTCCATAAGGATTCAGATTTAAAGAAAGCGGCGGTATATGTTAATTGATTTTCTGCAATCAAATCATTTTTGACAAGATTATCCTTCTCAGAATCGTAATAATATGCATTATCTCCAAGGACAGATATTTGAGCAGATTTACTGTTCGTAGAATCATATGACAAGATAACATTGCTATTTTTATCAGCTATAAATGACATTCCTGGCATCATTTTAAGAGACTGAGAAAATGTCAAATCAGAATTTACCAATAGGATGTCAAAGAAACTAGAGACAGGGAAATTGTAGTCTTTCGTATCAACTTTATAACCTGAAGCGATGTCCATCTCAATGTTTGACATTTTAACAGTACAATTGTGAAAATTTAGTTTTAACCTTCGGGATAAGCATAATTTGACTTCATCGCTAGACAACGCTCTATCTTTCGTGACTTTATCATTTTCATAGCCTTCAATTTCAATATATGAATTTGTTTGCTCAACTATTTTGAATAAAACATCATCATTCGAACCTCCAATAAAATTAATCTTGATAGTTACTGGCACAGGAGCGCTAACAAGAATGCCTACAGTTGCATAACACACCGCATTAAACTTCGTCCATCCGCAATCCGAAGAATAACAAAGCCGGGTTTTACACCTTAAATATGGCAATGAATATATCTGAAATGGCATAACCTTTTGATTGACAAGTTTTGTTGTTGCGGTACCTCCACGATAATCATAAATAACGACAGGCGTCAAGATTTCTCCTCCATAAGCAACTACTTCTCCGGTATCTTTTGAATTCTTAATCAATCCATATAGATTTAGCGTCCCATTTTCTACATAGATGTTGTGGCCGTTTAAATCCAAAGTCACATATTCATTGCAAATATGTCCCTCATAATAAATATTGCTCGTTGTTCCGCAATTGGCCCCAATGGAAAGAGTTCCATAAACATACAAGTCGGATTGAAGACATATGGTATATTGTCTTGAATGTTCAGAATTTTCAGGCTCTAAATTTTGAGTATTAGACGATGAAGTTGTTTTCAAAAAAACATCACCACTATTCAAACCAAAATTAATTGTGACTCCTGATTCAATTTTTGTGCCAACAACGATTTTTCCACTTGAAGTAGTTATTGTTGATGAATTATCACCTAGAAATACAACTTTATCTATCGAATAATAAGATGCATCATTCGTTAAATTAAATTCATTTTGAGCAACTCCAATGTTAAATGTATACGTCCCCTTCGAAGTGTAATTAGAAATCGTCTTTCCTAAAACGTATTTTCCATTCATGCTTATCTTATTAAAAAGAACGTAATAAGTGCTAGAAGCACTGACCTGTAACGGCAAAGAAACTGTTGTTTCACTAGGTTTCCCATCTGTCATTTCTTCAGCAAGTCCCACCAATTTGTAGTTATCATCAGAAGCCAATGATATTATTCCAAACAAATCATTGAGTGCAAGAATTGTATTCTTATTCACTTCTACCTTATCTTTTATTTCATAATCATAATAGTCATAACTGGCAACAATATCATATTTCTGTACAGATATTGTATATGCACCATAATAATTATCGTATGTTTTCCCGGCAAACGAATAAGAATTATGGTAAGTTTTTTGAGTAACTTTAAGAATTACATAATATCCAACATAATCATTGATTCCAGTATAAGTATATGTTGTATTTTTATTGAATGTTGTCTCACGTTCGGGGCATTCATCTGCATTTACATACATTTCCAAGCAATCAAACAGAGCATTGTATTTATTTTTTGCAGCATCGCTTTTTCTATCTGTTGCACTGATTGTATTTGATAATATTTGTGTGATCTCATCTTGCTTCACAATCTCTGAGCCAGTACATACCGCATACTTGAAACTCAATGTTACCATTTCACCATCATCAACAGCATCATCTTTGATGCTTGTCTTATCTGAAGTATTTATCATCTCTGCATTATAATCAGAAAAACCAATCACACTAAAAACTGACAATAAGATTACAAACACGAATGATAGTTTAGCAATTAAATGGATTTTTTTCATAATCAGTCTCCTCATTCAGCGGTTCCTTCAGCCAATGAAAACGTCACGCTATACGTGACAGAATTATTGGCTAATTCAGAATTCAAGGTTTCCTTATCAATTATGAATTCGAATACAAGGGGAACCTTATAATCATATCCAGTTGTACTATGAACATTCGTTTTCGGATAGGTTGTATCTAGCAGAGCAACAGAAGATAATGAAATGTCATTTTTGGTTTTCATTGGAAAATAAAACATCGTTATTTTTCCATTCTTGGCTTGAGTTGTTTTGCTTGACTTTAATGCATCAAAAGAATAGCCGACATAGTTTTCTGGATAAATAGCCAGGGATTCAATGACATTGTTTGTTTTGCTGCTATAGCTTTCATACGCAAAAGAAATAGCCAAATAAAGATTATCGTTATAATTTGCCTTGCCCATAACATATGTATCAATAGTCGCATGAACAGAGAAGCAATGTGAATCCAAATAAGTTTCGGTAACCGATTCATCATCAACACTCAATCGCTTTGATGTTGTCATACTCGTGGCACTCCCACTGACCACATCAAAACCGAAGTCTTTTAGACTAATATAGTTTAAAACCACATCTCCCACAGTAACATTCACGTCATCTGATTCAACGCTCGAACCTGTCTCATACCAGGTGGCAAAACCGATACTGATGATTGAACAGACACACAAAAGGAGGCAAATTGATGAAATCTTGCAAGGCTGCATGAATGATATTTTTTTCTTTTTTGGTTTCATCTTACTATCCTCCTTTCTATATTGTTAGACAAACTTCTATCTTCTAATTGTTCTTCCTTCTCTTATTCGTATCTCGCATACAACGTCAAATCCGATAAGACAGGTGTCAAATTTGTGAATTTTCCAGCGTTGACATTGTTTTTATCTGTATACCATCCAACGAATGTCTGATCATCACATGTCGGAGCCGGAATCTGTGATAGTTTCATCGTCTGTCCTTCCAAAACAGAAGACATCAGGATACTCGAATTTCCGTTGATTTTTCCTGCTCCCGGATCGAAAAATACAGTATGATAAACCTTATCCTCTGAAGAAGAATCACTCTTCATTCCAAAGAGGAAACTCCATTTTCCGTCGCTTCCTTTCTGATAGACATTGCCACTCATTCTGTTGAGATAGAAGTCTCCTTCAATCGCCTTAGAAGCATTCACATCATTTTCTGGATGGTCGGTCGTCCCGACAAACCACTCATTGGAATGGGGCCTTTCCAAAGAAACATCCTCGGAATAGCCATCGGTGTAGGTGATGGTCAGAACATAATTACTCGCATCCGATTTCTCCTCATTATAGGTTATATTCCTGATAGAGATGCCGTTTTCGACTTCGAATGTCTTTGTTGTTCCATCGCTGAATTTGATGCTGATCGTCATCTTTCCGTCTACGGGATCCGATACCTCGAAGGATTCGATTCCGTTTCCGTCTTTTCCATTCGGAATCGTGATCACAGAACTTTTCGAGCTATCCGTATAGACAAACTGAATCGTCGGATTGCCATCCTCGTCATTGTCGACAATGACCTCCTTGACGCCTTTTCCCTGCAAGACAGGAACAGAAAGAACCGTGTTCTCAACAGAGCTATCATCATAACTGATGGTGAGTTCGATGCTATTTCCATCCGCAGAGAGCTTGGAAGTGATATTCTTGATGGAGACACCATCTTTTCCGGAGATTCCTCTTGGAATGCTAAAAGAGACTGGTGATGTATCTTCATTGGTGAAGGTGATGGTGATGATGGTATTTCCCGTCGTATCATCATAGGTGGTGATGACATCCTTGATCTGTGTTCCGTCGCCTGTATTCAGAAATGAACAGGAAGACAGAGGAAACGCAAGAGAAAAGCTTGCCATGATGAGCATCATTCTTCGAAAGAATCTATTTTTCATATTGTTGCCTCCTGAACATGTTTCTTTAATCCATCAATGGATGGAACCTGGTCGAATAAAATCGGATTTGTCTTCTCTTGACTGCCATTAGTGATGAAGCGGAACGGGTGTGTTCCAATCGTAACGATGACACAATCGACAAGAAGAGAAGAATAGCCTCCACCTTCATTGTTCTTGATCGTCTCATCGAGTAGAGAAACACTGGTTTCGTCGCTATAGGTGCAATAGGTCGAATCGCTTTGGATATCGAGTGTGGAATTATTCATTCCACCGCCATAGTAGGCGATGGCTGTATTCACATAGCTCTTATTGTCTTTTGTATAGACAAGCCCCTTTGAGGTCGCTTCTTTCTTCAAAGCCGATTTCATCGGGAAGATATCATCGATCGTCACATTCTTATCTCCATAGCCCATCTGATTCAGGGTGCGGGAGATATTCTCTTCGATCAAAGAGGAAACATCGATGGTATCGATATTTTTCCAGTCGTAGAACCTTGTATCGCCTTTCAGTGTGAGATGAACCGGTCTGCTTGTCCCTCCAATCTTCTTTGGAAGAGGAGCATTCAGATAGCTGCCAAGAAGTTTTGTCAGCATCGAAGGAATTCCTCCATAGAGAAGAGGGCCATTGAACAAGGATTCGAAGGCGATAGAGAACACACCTGAACGTCCAAAGAAGGTGTTGTTGACGGTGATATTCGCAGCATATCCCTTGCTGCTATTGTCTGTATCGAGATATTTCTGGATCAGTTCGAGTTTTTTCTTATAGTCTCCATCCTTGAGTGTTCCTTCCATCGTCGCATTTAGAAAGGCATTCAGGACACCATTGGCGGTATCCTTCTTATTTTCATCCAAGTCATCGAAGAATTCCGCATACGACTTATCGATACTATAGTCCTGTTCCTGGATTCTTTTTGTTGTATCATAGCTATCTTTCTCAATGCTTCCGAGAAGAAGCGTAAATTCCCCAGAATTCTTGAGGATGCAGTTATCGATGAGAAGATTCTCGCTATCATAGGCTCTTAGACACACCTTTCCATTGGCAAGGATGGAATTCTGGATCGTCACATTCTTTCCCTTCACATCGACGATGCTTCCAGTATAGGAGAGGTTATAGAGATTATCGACTTCATCGACGTTGGAGATCTTGACATCGTCGATGATGACATCATCATCGTCGATATAGATGCCGCAGTTATCCTGCCCTAAGGCAGTGACAAGGGGGAAGGAGACCATATCGCCAATCGAGACAAACGGAAGTGGTCCATAGAAGTAATCATAAGCTTCATCCTTCTTGGCTTCGCTTTTCTTCTTCGGCACCCTCTTTCCTGTATATTTATCGATTTCACCATGATTCGGATAGCATAATCCGTTCATGTTGATGCTATAGCCATTTCCATAGAGATTCTTCTTCAGATGGATGCCGGCGATGATATCCTTGGAGACATCACTTCCCGTCTCTTTGTTGTACTGATCGATATAGGTCGAATCATAAGTCGTCTGAAAGGTATAGTATTCCTCATCGAAGGAGAATCTTTGGGTTTCGAAGTCGAAGTTTCCAAACAGTTCCGTATTATCCTTGCTGCTCGAGAGTTTCTCAGTCGTGTATTTCTTTGTTGTCTCATCATAGGTATAGGTGTTCTTCAGAGATTCCAGGTTGACCTGCAGAACGATGTTTTCACCCTTTTCTGACTTGTTTGTCCCTAAGAGAAGATCTGAATAGGAATAGACATTCACACCATCCACAACAGAGAAGGTGTAGGTCGAGCGGTAATGATGATTAGGCTCTTCGAGTGTCACATAGCTCTCCCCTGCTGAGAGAACAGAGACTCTTCCATCCTGATAGGTGACATTGCTTGAGCATTCGACCAACACATTCTTTTCGCTTGTCCCACCACCATTGAGATAGGATTTCGAGACAAGATCGAAGCTTGCTTTCGTCTTATTTCCATTTTCATAGTCATAGAGACCATAGTACTTCTCAGAAGAGATGGAGCTTCCGCTTCCTTTTCTCTTCGGATTGATGACCATCGCTCCATCCTTGAAGATCGTGGCGATGAAGTGTTTGGATTTGCTTCCTCTTTCATTGGAGCAGATGACTTCGACTTCACCAGGCTTCAGGGCATAGAGATAGAATTTTCCATTCTCTTTTTCGACTTTCGCATATTCATCATCTTTGTCATTGAGTTTCTTTGTCGACCAGACAAGATCATTTCCATTGGCAAGGATGAGATTCGAATCGATGATCGGGGTTGCTTTGAGTTCATAGCCTTTCTCATCGATCTGGAATCCTTCATTTTCCTGGTAGTTCCATTCGATATCCAAGATATCGACAGCCACCTGGTTATCCAAAATCTTGATAGAGACAAAGGTGAGAAGCGAGATGATGAATGGAATGATAAGAAGAATCGCTAAGGTACGTTTTTTCATATTAGTTGCTCACCTCCATTTTCACAAAGGCTTTCTGATATCTCTTTCTCAAGAAAAGGAAAGCAGGAGATAGGAGAACGAAAGAGAAAGAACAGGAAATGAGATAGAGAAGATAGGAAGGAAGTCGAACATAGATGGAGAAGATAAAGAAGATGGCAAAAATCATGAGTGGAAGAAGAAGAGGAATGCTTTCATTGAGGATGGAAAGTTTCACTTTTCGATTCTCTCCTTCCTTGTCATGCATGTCACAATAGACACCAAAGACATTCGAAAAAACAAGAAGAAGACTGCCGATGAAGAAAGAGGAGAAAAGAACAGGAAGCGTGATGATGCCTGTCGAAATCAGGACAATCTCCGTGACGACCAAGGAAAGGAAAGAGAAGCTGATTGGAATCAGAATCTTGGCTAGAATCTGTCTTAAAGGAGATATCGGAAGATATTTGACGATGATGAGGGATTTTCCTTCTCTAGACATCGATAAGGAAGCCGAGGCATTGATGACACCTGAGAAAAGAAGAATCAGAACAAGGTTGATTCCCGAGACGAGTTCGGGGAAATAGGAAGCATAGAATTTCAGGTTGTCGTAGATAATGGAATTCAAAGATGAGATGACCGCATAGGTCAGGAAAGGACAGAGAATCAATAAAGAAGTATAGGAGAAGAGGTTGGCTTCATCCTTGAACAACAAATCGAGTTCCTTCTTGAGGATGGCCTTAAAGGGTGAGACCAATTTCACATTCTTTTCCTTCTTTGTCTTCGCAATCGAATTCTCCCCGTTTTTGATTTCATGGAAATAGATGATACTCACAACAGCAACACCGATGACAACAGAAAGAAGCGAAGAACCGATATAGATCAGAATATCGCTTGCCATCTGTCCCTGTTCAATGACAGCGTCCATCAGATGATAGACTGGAAGGAAGAAATACCGAGCCTTATGAAGTCCATTTACAAAATCAGTCGAGAACATCCCTCCGATGGCTGAATTATTCAAGGCCATCAAAAAGAGATTCAGGACAAACTGATAGCCATAGCAGGCAAGAATCACGATCACACAGGCCATGACGAACTGGAGGATATCATTCTTCTTGATGAGCTTATAGACCTGCTGATAGAGAATCGAGAAAATCAAAGCAACCCCAACCGCGAAAAGGGAGATGAGAATCGGATAAAGAATCGAGAAGATGTAATAGTAGGGAATATAGTGTCTGCTGACACCATAGCAGATGAGGAGAGGTGTGCTTGTGAAGAATGTGAAGAGGGCCGTTTCGATATAAAGGTAGACCACCTTGCTGAAGACCTGCGTCGAGGGTGCAATCGGAAGAGGAAGAACAACCTGGCTATCTTTATGGTCAAAGATGGCTTTTCTAGCCTTGACCAGGGTGAATAGGATACCGATTCCCATCATGATGAATAAAAAGAGAACCAAGAAGTCAAAAGAACCATAATTCGAATACTGGACAATCTTTTTATCCAACGCCAGTGCAATATAGCACTCCAAAGCGATGAACAAGGAAAGAAGAACTGCACGCAAAAAAGAGGAGAAGATCATCGCCGTCTTGCTTTGCATCTCCTGGCTTCTTTTTTCGATGAACTCTTTTCGAAGCAGTTCTAAAAACATCTCTTCTCCTTTCTTTATTGTTCCTTCTTTTCGACAGCGTAGGTCGAGAAGAAGATATTGCTGAGATTTCTTCTCTTGAGCGGTTCTTTGCTGAAGTCGATCAGTTCGGCAACCACCCCATTGTTGATGATGGCAACTCGGTTGCAGACTCTGGAAACCAAGTCGATATTATGCGAGGTGATAAAGACAGTCTTTCCGTTCTTGGCAAATTCCTTGAGCATATCCATCAAGGTCTCATAGACGATGATATCCAAGCCGACGGTGGGTTCATCCAGTATCCAGATGGTCGGATTATGGATCAATGAAGCCATCAGACAGACCTTCTGCTTCATACCATGGGAATATTCCCGGATCTTTCGATTGAGGTCAGAATCGGAAATCATGAATTTGTTTTTCAGGAATTCGTAGTTCTTGTCAAAGGATTCCTGATACATGTTATAGCTCGAAGCGATGAAAAGAAGATATTCATAGCCGGTCATGACTTCATAGGTGACCGGTTCACTAGGAACATAGCCTAAAGACATCTTGGCATCGAGAGGATTCTCTTTGACGTTATGTCCATTTAGGATAATTGTTCCGGAATTGAAGTCCTTGAGTCCCACGATGCAGTCAATCGTGGTCGATTTTCCTGCGCCATTCTTTCCGATGAAGCCGAAGACTTCCCCTTTATAGACTTCCATATCGATTCCCTTGAGGACTTCTTTCTTTCCATAGGACTTGTGTAAGTCCTTGACTGTGAGAATCGTCTCTTTCTTGACTTCTTCTTTCTTCTCCCTGTTCTTCATGAAAGGAGAAAATGCATTGTTCTTCTGTTCCATTTCTTTACTCCTTTCGATAGGACTGAATCCATAAGAGATTCTGAGAAGCGATCTTGTCCATCACATATTCCGTATGGCAATTCTGACAGATGTATTTTTCGCCATCAAAACGGATTTCATTTCTTCCACAGACAGGACAGACACCGGTATAGAATTCCTTGTTCGCATCGATAAGGATCGTAAAGGAAGAAAGAAGGTCGTCCAAAAGTGTCTCATTCTTCTTTTTCCGATAGGAGAAGGTGATCGTGGAATCATAGTCTTTCATAAGGTTATTTCCGGTGATGAGAATGAATTTCTTGTCCTTATTCTGATTGCGGATTGAAGAAATCGAAGGGGCATTCTTCTCACTATATTTCTCTCGGCAGAGAAGATAGTAGCTGCATGTCCGATCACCCTTGTCAAAATGAAGGCTCACATCGATGAGAAGTGCGACATGCGTCTTATCCTGATCGAATCTGATGGTGAAAGGCTCATGCTTGATACTAAAAGGAGAGAATGTCATCATTTCTTCATTGTCGAAAGAAAGAGAAGGACGATTCTTTTCATTGAGCAGTCCTCTTTCTTTGAGTAGACGAAGGAACGAGCAAAAGAAATAGTTGAAATAGAGAATCTGATTCTTTCTTTCCTCGGTATTCTTTGTCTTGTAATGGGAGACATAATAGCGATAGCAATACGAATAGAGCTTGTCATGGATCAGGATATTTGTTGGTCGGATAGAGGGAGAAATCTTATGCTTCGATGTGATTGAATAGAATTCCGTTCCCTTCATGTTCTTCATTCTTCTCTTGATTCTTTTCGCCGAAACATAGAGTTCTTCTTTCGAGCCATTTCTTTTCAGGATGAAAGAGGTGTAGGGGTAATGCTTTGTTCTCATATCTCTTATCGGAGAATATTTTCCTACTGTGAACTCATTGTTCTGATAATGTTCGCCAATAGATTCCACCATCGGTGTCATATCCTCTAGAGAAGAAGAAATATCCTCATCGATTTCATCGATGAGAAGAGAAATGAAGCGATTCTCATAGATATCGATGCTATCGATGGTTTCGACGCTATGGACATATTTTGGAACCATCTGATGGTTCTTTTCTTTCCATAGACGCGCATCACGCATGGTGTCACTAAAGGAGTCATGGGAGAGTTTTCCAGCTTGTTCGCTTCTCAGGATGATTTCACTTGTCTCGACATGGAAGGCAGGATGATAGAGAATGGAAAGAATCTTATCGGAGACAGTCTTGAGTTCTTCTAACTTCTTCATTTCCTCATCGAACTGATAGGGCTCATAATACTTGAACCAATGAAAGGCACGATAAAACCCGATAGGGTCTTTTCCTATCTCTCTTTTCATCGAAGCGGTGAAAGTCATAAGAAAATTCATGCTATCGGACATAGTGCTCCTTTACAGTTTTCTGAGAAGCTTATCAATCATATGATTGGTCTGTAAGAAGGTATTCTCACCATAGGTCTTCACAATCAAGGTCTTCAGGTCAAGAAGACCATCCTTGATGTAGTCTTCGAATCGGCCTTCCAGTTTGCTGACGACCTTTCTGGCAAACATGAAGTCGAGTGCTTCTTCCTTCTTTCCGCCACAGGCGACATAGACCGGGACAAAAAGCTGAATCTGTCGCATGATACGGTTACCGAAGGTGATTTCGAACATATCGTAGGTGTAATCGGTGAGCGTCTTGAACTTCTTATATTCTTCCATCGAGAGCTGATTTGTTTCTTCATTGATGGCCTCTGCAAAGAGTTCCTGAAGACGGGTATAGGACAAGGTGATCTTCTCACTTTCCCCTGTCGCAGCAAACGGCTCATTTCGATCATCGAAATCGATGGTGATGGCTCTGTCGTAGACCTTGTCGGTGATGGTGAAGGTGGATTCATCCTTATTGGCTGTGCCGATGAAGTAGGTGTTCTCTGGAATCTGCAAGATGCCATCATTCAGATGCTCTGGCGCATCAAAGTCATAGGGGAACTGCATGATCTTCAGTTTCCATTCATCCAATGGATATTCCATGACGGAAAGGAAATCAGCGAAATAATATTCAACACGGGAGATATTCAGTTCATCGAGAACCATGATGTTGATATGATTCTTCTTATAAGAAAAATCATAGAGTCTTTTCAGGAATTCTGTTTCGTTATAGGTCTTCGAGAAATCGTTGTAGTAGCCTAGAATCGAAGTACGGTCTCTCCATGTTGCCTGAACGGCTTCAAAATAGGATTTCTCGGAGATGAATTCAGAGAAATAACGGGCAAGAGAGGATTTACCAGTACCAGAGAGACCTTCTAGGATGA
>CAVCCX010000028.1:21198-23807 GCA_963600815.1 Bacteroides uniformis
ACTATTTTCACCAAAGGATTCAGCAAGCATCCCCTGTTCGAGAGCTCTTTTTTCTTCCTCTTCTTTTTCCTTTTCTTCTTTCTCTTCCTCTTTGGAATCGTCGAAGAACTTGAATGGCTTATCGATGTTCTTGAAATTCACAACAAGAAGACACACATTCAGGATGATGGAACCTAAAAGAACAAAGATCAGAAGTCCAAAGCAGATGGATTCCAAGAGGAAAAGATAGGAATTCGTCAGATAATATCCAAAATCCTTATCGGAAAGCTGAGAGACCATCGAGATGCCAGTCCATAGTCCGCCACAGACTAAGAAAGTGACAACATAGATGATCCACCATTTCAGGGAATTGGGTTTCTCATCATAATATTTAGCCAACCGGACCTCATAGATGATGGCGGCCGTGCAGAGAATGATATAGATGACAAAAAGAATGAGAAGGATATAGGCCTGAATCGATCCTCCCGGAACCCCCTTGGCTGTCATCCCATTGACATCCGTCACCTTGAAGAGGGAGGCTGCCATATTCTGTATCGGATTGTTCTTTGCGAAGACGGGGTTGTTGCCATCGATGGCCAGTCCTGCGAAGAGTACGGCAAGACCATAGAAAAACACCATGGCGACACTGATGAGATTCTTTCTTGTCAAATGAGTTTTGAACATTTTTTCGACCTCCTAACGATCGTTATTCCTTCTTCTCTTCCGAATCATCATTCGGAATGAATTTATTCAGATTCTGACAGTCTTCAATGGAAACATTTTCATAGACCTTGGACGTATTGTCTCTTGTATCCATCACAGTGATGGTCATCTTCCCATCCTCCTTCTTGATGAAGACCATATGGTTGTTCATCTTCTTGCACTCTGTATCGCTCTTCTCTTTCTTGATGAATTTTCCATTCTGGAATGTATAGAGCTGGTTCTTATATAGAAGTGTCTCATGATAGTCGGATACGACATCATCGATCTCTTCTTTGCTCAGATCATAGTCGATCAGCTTCACAAGCATATTCGTTCTTTCGACAATCGTCTTTCGGTATCGATTCGAAAGAAAATCGTACATCAGAAGACAATAGACGACCGAGACTATCGTCACAATGCCGGCAGAAGACTGCAGGAAGATGACAAAGATACCGATTCCCTTCATTCTTCTTCCATCATATTTTCCGATGATCTTATCGTAGGTGAGATATCCGGTATATTGTGAACCATTCGTATTATCCGCATAGAGATTCGAATCTCCTTGGGTGAGATAGGTGATTTCACCTGTTTTCTCATCCTCGTTGATTTCAACGATGCGATGGACAATCGTCACCTCCTTTTTATTCTTATAGGCGATAACATCATAGAGAGAGACTTCATCCTGACTCTTATATCTGCTGATTCCTATGATGTCATAGGTATCGAACTGATTCGTCAGTTCCGGATGAGCTTTAATCGTTTCATTATTTCTTTCCGACATCGATCCTGATGCAATGACAATCATGGTCGAATCACCAAACAGCATCGTATTTCCTTTTATCTTGGAGATAAGAGAAAAGATGAAAACACAAAAGATGACACCCAAAAAGATATAGGAAAAAATCTTACCGATAAGTTTGAGGATTTTCTTTGAGCCATTCTTCTTTTCTTTTTCTTCATCGATTGCATTGTCGATCAATGCGATATCCTCTTTTCCAGAGGTTACCGCATCGATATTCGACTTATAGTAATGATGAAAAAGAATCGTAAAAACAGCACAGAAGCTGATAAGACATAAGACAGTGATGAATAGTGTAATGATTTCAACGGTTGTCATTGAATATGATTTTTAGAAAAGATTAGGATTGGGATACTGTACCCACGGAAAGAATAACCTTGAATTTCTCTAACCCCAAATTCTTCATCGCTCTTGTATTTGCAGTCAGGAGTTCAAGGGTGGCATCAGTAGTTGCAGAACCATCACTTGCAGTCTGAGTATAGATTTTATCCGTAGAAATCACTTCCACTGGATTCTTATTGGCAAAGGCAAGACCCCAGGTGAACGTGAACTTCTGAGAGACAGAATACGTCTTGGTAGAAGTAGTAGAACTGTCAGTTTTCTCATTTACAGTCAATCCTGAATTCGAGTCAGTCTTGCTTGCCTGATCCAGACATTTCACGCCTGTTGTGATCCCCAACGTAGTCGGAAGGCAAATATATTTTCGAGTATTGACTGCGGTGTTGAATTTTTCACCCGCCCCACCGGTGGTATTGCCATCATCGATAGCAGCCATAATCTGCCAGCTCTTAGCATCTGTACCGACAGTGACATCATAGGTAAGAGTGAAAGACAAGTCTTCGCTATCACCAGAAGCGCAAGATAAGAGATGGCCAGTTGCTGAATTCATCTTTGTCTCATCCGCATCGAACTTTACCGTATTATCAGATTTATCCAATTGTGCATTGCTGATGACAACAGAGATATCCTTTGTATCAGCGACAGTAACAGAGATATCAGAGACTTCCGCTTTATTAGTGGTATTGATGATCCATGTAGAGAAACCGACGCCGACTAAGGAGATTGCAGCCAAGGATGCAGTGATGATACCGATTGTTTTGCCTTTATTGAATTTATTCATAATATCATT
>CAVCCX010000029.1:0-21577 GCA_963600815.1 Bacteroides uniformis
GCTCCGCCAGTCGAATCTGATACGAGCTTTCTACCCATGGCAGGCAGGGTTCGTTATTATAGGCCAACTTCCAGAAGGCCGGTGGAAACCGAAAAATCGGTAAAAATCATGGGCATAGAAATATGTCCATTTTTTGTAATTTCAACCCAGCCTCTTTTGCGATAATAGAAACACCCCTCATGATTGTTACATTTTCTTTGATTTGTAATCAGAAACTTGCGAACTTTTGAAAAAACTTGCGAACTGAGGTATAATTTATCTGCGAACTGGGGGGATTGAATATGCGAATTGATTTCTATAAAAAGGAAGCAAACGAATATTTAAAAAGCAGAAAAGCTGAATGCTCACATATCGAATACAAAGAAAGCGAAAGCCAACTCGACAAAATACTGAAAACGCTATGTGCATACGCCAATAATTATTATGACAATGAATATTCTTTTCTTTTTATCGGTGTAAAGGAAGCAAACGATGAGAATGAAAAGTCCGTTCCTATTTTGCCTATCAAAGGAATCGAAGAAGGACATTTGGAAAAAGCAAAGAATAAAATCAATTCGTTGAAGCCCCTTCTCTATCCCAACGTCAGATTCGAGACACTGGTCAATGAGTTCGATGGAAAATATTACCTTCTCATCGTCGTCGAAAAGCAAAGCCAAGGCCCCTATGCCGTCTCTGACAAAGTTTTGCATGATAAGAAAATTCCATCAGTCAAACCCGGGAGATACGTAAGAATCGATAGCGATTCCAGAATCGCAAGAATCAATGAAGAATATGATCTGCTGAGAAAATTTGCCAACTATCATTTTTCTTCCGACGTCAGTGAAAACGCCACCCTGGATGACCTGGATTACGATTACATGAGAGAATACGTAAAGAGTGTCAGTAATCGTGAATTCACAGATTCTTTATCAAAATATGAGATTGCAACCACACTCAAGCTGTTTCCTAAGAATGAAGCCACTTCTTATCGGGTCACCAATTTTGCCGTTTTGATGTTTTCGAAAAGACCGGATGAATTCATTCCCTATTCCTATATCGAAATCATCACCGACACATTGGGAAGCAAAAGCAGAATGGAAGCAAAAGATTTCAAAGGTCCTATCTGGAAACAATACGATGCAGCACTGAAATATATCGATGATACATTCATAAGGACAATCACACTGAGAGATGACAATATAGCGACGAATAAAAAAGTCAGCAATTTTCCTATAAAGGCTGTTGAGGAACTCCTTGCCAATGCGATCGTCCACAAGAATTATGAAGAAAACAAAACGATTCAGGTCTATATCACCAACAGGGAAATAAACATCATCAATTACAACAAGCCTCTCCCTCCGATTACTTTGGAAGATCTGAATAACAAGACCATTTTCCTCGAAAGAGATTCAGTGAATCCGGAGATCCGAGATATGTTCAAGAACCTTGGCATCATCGAAAGCTATGGGACGGGCGTCGATGAGGCAAATGGGAACAGGCCGATTCATTACAAATTATTTGACGATTCTTCCAACATCACATCGGTTGTCATCCCATGCAATGACCAATATTGCGAACTCATCAACAAAAACCTACGAACCGAAGGTGGAAACCTGCGAACTGAAGGTGGAAACCTGCGAACTCAGGCTTTGATCAGCAACAGCAAGTATAAGACATCAACAAAGAACAATTTGGAAAAAATCTATATCGCCTTCTGTCATGGCACATTCGGTCCGAAAGATATCATCGAACTGCTCCATATATCCCCAAATACAGCGACAAGCTACATCAGCAAACTATCCGAACTGAATGTTCTCACAAAGGTAGCCGGTGTCGGACAAAGCAAATACAGATTCAAAGATGATTCACTCTAAAAATGTGTATACTTATATATGTTTTGGCTCTAAAAATGTGTAATTCATGCTTTTATATTCGTCTTTATTTACAATATTCCTATGAATATGAAAAGATTGCAAAGAAAAGCAGACACATTTCTTAGCGATTGGAAAAAAAGAGAGCATAAGCCTCTGATTGTTTCAGGTGCCAGACAAGTCGGCAAAACAGAATGCATCCGTGAATTTGGAAAATCATATGAATCGTTTATTGAAATCAATTTCAAACTGAAGCCCATCTATAAAAACGTTGTTCTCAATACCGGTTCCTATGAAGCGGATGATATTATCAAGGAAATCACAAACATCGATCCGAGCAAACGTTTCATTCCAGGAAAAACTCTTCTCTTTTTCGATGAGGTCCAATCCTTTCCCGATATATGCACATCCCTAAAGTCCTTTTGTGAGAACAACAAATACGACGTCATATGTTCCGGTCCTTTGCTCGGCCTGAATTATTCTTCCATCTCATCGATTGCAGTCGGATATCAGGAAGAATACCAGATGCACGGACTGGATTTCGAAGAATTTCTATTGGCGAAAGGCTACAGTTCAAACATAAAAGATGAATTGTTGGACTACATGAAGAATGCAAAAAGCATTCCTGATTCTCTCTATATTTCTTTACGAAACCTATTCTATGATTTTGTCGTTCTCGGCGGCATGCCTGAAGTTGTTTTTTCATATATCAAAAACAGCAACTTCTCTGGCACACAGACAATCCAGCATGAAATCATCGATGGCTACAGAAAAGATATGCAGCAATATGCGGACGGTCTCGATAAGACAAAGATACAATTGGTCTTTGATGCCATTCCAGCACAGCTTGCCAAAAACAATCCGAAATTCATGATATCAAAAATACGCCCACACGCCAGAGGAAGAGAATTCGAAGGCGTCAAGGAATGGCTTGCCGACTCTGGCATCATCCTGATTTCCAGGGGACTGAATTTCCCTGAATTGCCTTTAAAAGGAAATGTCCTCATCGATAACTATCGTCTCTATTTTGCGGATACCGGTCTTTTGATTGCCTCATTAGATGAGGAATCGCAAGAGGACCTTCGAGCCAATCGAAACCTTGGAGTCTACAAAGGAGCAATCTATGAGAATTTAGTGGCTGATGCCTTTGTGAAAGAGGGGCTACTCTTGTACTTTTATAAAAGAACAGACGGCACCCTTGAAGAAGACTTCTTTGCCAGGACAAAAAACAATATTGTTCCCATCGAGGTGAAATCAAGAGGAGGACATTCAAAATCATTGCGAACGCTGATCGACTCAGAAAAATATCCAGATGTCGCATTTGGCGTTAAGCTTGCCGATTCGAACATAACATATCAGGATAATATCTATATACTGCCTCATTTCCTCACCTTCCTGATCAAAGATTGGCTAAAATCAATGTAAACGAATCAAAAAAGCCGAATCGAGTATCCACCCATGATATAATCAAGCAGTTCATGAATGGAACAGAAAACTTCCATACGGGAGTCGGGGAATGGTTTGACGTGGTGGTCGCATTCTCTGACTCCCGTATGGAATGACCACCAATACACGAAAGTCGAATGCCCTCAATTGTGCAGGGCATTTTTTCATCGTTTTCTCAGCAAGAGAAATGATTTGATAGGCAACTAAAGATATCTTATCTATTTTCTGAAAGTTGCTAATTTCTTAGAATACTATATACAACATAAAATAATATAAATGAAATCTTGTTTCTTTCTATAAAATAGATAAATTGAAGCGAATCTCTTTGAAATAATGTATTCCACTCACTCATCATCGGTAACCGTTTTCACATGCCATCTCATAGAAAGAGGTTTACAATCTCGATGCGTGAGGCTTTTTATTATGAAATCCAAAGACATGACGACAGGCAATGCGTTCAAAATCATTCTGCTATTCTCTATTCCGTTAGTTCTCTCAGCGACGCTTCAGCAATTATACAATCTCGCTGACAACTTCATCGCAGGGCATTTCATTGCCAATCTCGATAGTTTCAATGCTGTCGGAATCGTCTATCCAATCACGGTCGTCTTCCTTGATATCGCGGTTGGATTCGGCGTCGGATGCGGTGTCATCGCCGCCAAATATTTCGGTGGAAAAGACATGAGGAACCTAAAGAAGACAGCCACCGTCGGATTGATTTCGACCATCATACTCGCCTTGATTGTGACAGCCATCGGTCTTGCCATCATCTATCCGCTTCTGAACGGAATGGTCGGAAAAGAGGAAAGTCTAGGCTGCTTCAATGAAGCCTTGTCCTATATGCTCATCTATATCGGAGGTATCATCTTCCTCTTCCTCTACAACTACTCCATGTATATGTTCCAGGCATTCGGAAACTCAAAGACTCCATTGTACTTCTTGATTTTCTCCACTCTCTTGAATATCGCTCTGGATCTCTTGTTCGTCATGCCAATCAAAATGAATAGCGCCGGTCTTGCCTTGGGAACCATCATTTCCGAAGCCATCGCCGGAGTTCTCTCTGTTGTCGTCCTCTTCAAGTGCATCAACAAATTCGATTCGAATAAATATGAGAAATTCGACAAGACGATTCTCAAATCCATCATCGGAATCGCTGCTCCTTCCATCCTGCAGGGATGCTTCATCTCCATCGGTGGTGTCTTAATCACTGCGATTCTGACATCCATCGGCGGAACAAGCGTCGCCGGGGGTTATAGTGCTGCCTATAAGATCTGCTATATTGCCATCAATATCTTCACTGTTCTGTGCAATGCCTTATCCAGCTTCGTCTCACAGAATGTCGGAGCTGCCAAATATGACCGAATCATGAAAGGCTATTTCTCGACAGTCATCATTGCCGCAGGATTCTGTGTCTTGGCGATGGTCGCCATTCTTCCTTTCGGAGAATTCTGGGTCCGTCTCTTCTTGAGCAGCGATGCAGAAGGAGAAACGGATGTCATCATCAATGCCGGAAGACAATTCATCGTCTGTGTCGTCCCATTCTTCGTCTTCATGGTCGTCAAGATTCCTCTCGATGGCGTCCTGAAAGGTGCCACCGATATGCTCGGATTCACACTGGGTACCTCTGTCGATCTTGTCTGCCGCGTTCTCGGCGCCCTGATCTTGGGAAACCTCTGTGGATATGAAGGCATCTTCTTTGCCTGGCCAATCGGCTGGGGCGTCGGTATGTGCATTTCTGCCGTCATGTTCTTCAGCGGACGCTGGAAGAGAAAATGCGGATACACAAAAGATACCGCCAAAAAAGAAGAGATTGCAGAAAAAACGGAAGAAGAAATTGCCTAATCTTCTCTGGAATCATAGTGTCTGTGGGATGCCACAGACATTTTTTGTGAGTTCAAAAAGCAAGAACTACCGCCAACTTAGGGAATCTAGATGGTCCAAGTAAGGGAATCTCGATTAAATTCGTTATAAAAATAGCATAGAATGATATGCTATAAAATTTTATTTTTGCTTCGAAATCAATTTGTGTTTCCGTTTTTCTAAAAAGGCAATCTATTTTTGACCATTGACGAATGATCACTAGTCAACCATCGCTATGAAAAGAAGTCTCACGTTCGCTTGATATGAATTTTCTACATCAAGCGAATTCGGTCTTTGCTTTTCGTCTATCACTTAAGATTGAAAATGATATCCAAACGCGATTTTATGCAACGCTTGTGCAATATATTTGTTGAGCGTATAATATTTAAAAGGAGATTGCTAATGAATTTTATTTTATTCTTGTTGCCTATAATTTTATCAGGAACAAAAAGCAACTTCTCACAAAACAATCACTTTGAAAATTCAATCAATCGAACGCTTCAGGCTCAAAGAGCCATACCTGATAGCACGAATATGGTCAATCATAATATTCAGTACAATTCGAATTTATATGAGACCTTCGACGAAAATCATTATAACAATAGAAACGAATCAAATAATGCAATATCACTCGTTTCTGAAGAAAGCATATGTTCTGTTCTAGGAAGCGATGAAAGAACAGAAATCAACAATCCAAAAGAAACACCTTATTTGCAGACCGCCTATATTCGCTGCATATATAACAATGTCTATAACAACTCAAAATCCGCATATGAAACGATAACACATACAGGAACTGCCTTTTTAGAGGGACCGAATCTCGCTGTTACTGCTGGACATTGTGTCTATTCAGATGTCACAACAGAAGATTATGAAGATAATGCTGACAATCCGCGATTCCCGGATAAAATCGAATTCTATTTTGGCTGCTCAGGAAAAAACGATTACCAACAAGGATCCAATTATCAATATTACGCCGAAGCAAAGATTATCAACATAGAATATAAATACTACCGAAGCCGAACCACAAATCAGGATTGGGCTGCCGTTGAACTCGATCGAAATATCGGATATTCAATAGGATGGTATGGCAAGTCTGCAAATTTCTTTAGCGTCAACTACCCAATCTATAGCTGGGGTTACCCTGGAGACAAAACAAAGGCTACCCTATGGAAAACAAGTGGGACACTCAAAGCCGCAAGCAAATTAAAGTACAGTTATGACATTGACACAGAGAACGGACAGAGCGGTTCACCTATATTTATAGAGAAGCCCGATGGTCATGTCTATGTCTGCGGGATTCACACAAGCGGAAAAAGTACGGCATCCCCTGATTCAAATCGAGGAACCATCATCAATTCATTTATATATTCCTATCTAAATAGTTATGTGACATCGTATACGGACACACCTATTTTCCATGATTATCTCGATTTAAGCATCGTTTCAAAGCAAGGTTCGACATGGAAAATAGAAATCACGAATCATAGTTCTCATAAAAGATCAGTGTCCTACAACGAAAAAATGTGTTTCGATGAGGATGCAAAAAATTGGACAAAATTAGAAGATTTAAAGACAGTAAATATAAAAGCCTACTCATCAACGGAAGTCTTGATTTCTAAAAATTGGTTCGCAGGAACAATTGCCGTTTCCTTCGAGACGAACCAAGAACGATTGATTACATACGCCAATAATTTAAAGATAGATACGAAATCTTTAAGCCAATACACGAGCCTTATACAATTATGATCATTGCAAAAAATATATATAAAAAATATGATAAAGCGGAGAATTATGCTGTCACGAATTTCTCCTACCAGTTTCCGGATCATGGATTCTATCTTTTGACAGGCCCAAGCGGATCCGGAAAGACAACGCTCTTAGGTGTCTTGGCAGGTGTCGATGAGAAATATGATGGGCATATATACTACGACAATGTAGAATTGACCGGCAAGAACCGTTTGGATTATCGAAACAATATTTCGACCATTGTCTTTCAGGATCTAAATTTGATTTCATATCTAAATGTAGAAGACAATCTAAGAATCGCTTATGAAATCGCAGGTAAAAAATACGCGAAGGAGCAACTCATTGATGACCTAAGGAAAGTCAATCTTCCGGATAGCAATGAATCAATCGATCATTTCTTAGGCAAAAAAATACGTGAACTCTCAGGAGGCCAAAAACAAAGAATTGCCATTGTAAGAGCTCTGATTCGCAAATCAAAAGTTCTCTTCATGGATGAACCGACGGCAGCTCTTGATGAAAAGAATTCAAAAGAGATTGCTCTTCTTTTGGAAAGCATCTCAAAGGAAGTTCTCGTCATTGTTGCAACCCATTCTCCACATTATTTTACCTTTGAGCATACGATTTCTCTTCACATCGAAAATGGAATTGTTTCAGAAAGCCAGGCTATCGGTGAAACACCTCAATCATCAGATGAAGCTTCCTTCTGCAAGCCGAATCCCATCAGTTTTTATAGTTCTGGAAAACTGTCCTTTTCTATTTTTTCTCGCTCTAAATTCAAATATATCGTCAGCCTTTTGCTCTGCTTCATTTCTTTGACTTCCTTCAGTTATTTTTCGAATCTTCGAACAATCAATTCAAGTGAGACATCACTTCGAACACAGATAAAATATGGAAACAATATATGCATATTCCGTGCGTCAAATGGTTATACCGATTCAGAGACAGGAGAGGACATCTACGAAGATATTTTCACTCCAAAACAACAGGAAATCCTAAAATCCTATGATGCCCACGAATTATTCGATTACAAATTCAAGATTTATCTTGATTATCACAAAATAACAGATGAAAATTATCTTTCCATAAAATACATTCGTCAAAGCAATTATTCCTGTCTCGTCTTGCCATTATGGGATGAAAGTTCCGACCAGTTTATCCAAGATGAAAGAATCAAGAACAATTCCAACGCTCATTTCCCAAAAAAGGTCGATGAAGTGGCCATTTCCAGTTTCATGGCGGATTATCTTATAAATTATACGAGTTCGGACGATTATGGTGATTTGAACGATGTCAACGATTTAATCGGAAAGAAGCTCATGTTTTTCACCATTTGCAACATCTATTCGACAAAAGATGAAATCGAAATAGATAAATTTCGAACAACCGCAAGAGATGAGGATGATGCGGCATACAAAGATTTAGAGAAGATGACAAACGATGCATCTTATTCACTCTTTTTGTACGCATGTCCGACTTTTGCAGATGAATATCAGAATCTTCCTCCAATCTATATATATTCTGAGAGGGATAGCGATGAAGATCTGAAAATACCAGCCCCATACCCGAATGATAACAAGGATAAAGAAATCCTCAATCCATGCACAAAAAAATATTATGTCTTCGACTGCAAAGGAGACTATCGAAAAGCAAACCAATTGAGAAAAGATCTATTATCGTCCGTCAAGAACGAGTCCATCAAAAGAGATTATTACGATGTCGGCTGCCTGAGTCTCTATGATTATCGTTATACATTAGGATATCTGGTTGAAGATAGCCAAGGTTCCAGACTTATTTTTTATTTCATTCTCCTGATGATCGTCATTTCCGCCTTTGCCCTATTGAATCTCTTCATGACGAATGTCAAAAAAGAAACCTACACGTATGGAATCCTGAACGCACTGGGCTGCTCAAGGAAGGGATTATGCAAGACTCAGGCTGTCAGTTCCCTCTTCATCATCACGCTTCTATTCCTATCTGTATCCATCGTCACAGAGATCGGATGCATCATCCTCAACAAAGTTTCCCGATTGATCTGCCTGACATTCAATCCTCTCATCTTCTTTGAGACACTCGGAATCATTGTTCTGATTTCACTGCTGACATCCTTCTTCAGTTGCATCAAGGCAATCAAGACCAACCCGAAAATCCTCCTCAACGACAAAGATTGAGAAAGAAGTTGTCATCTCTCTTATTTCCCATCATCATCGAGAAGAAAGAGAGAGGATTGTTTCTCTATGATTCTATTTTCTATCTCCGTGATGAAATCGATCACCGCATCTTCTATTTCATGGAAATCGACATCTTTTTCATATGGAGGAAGAGTAAAGTCAGCAAGTTCTTTTTCGATGATGGAAAACTCCTTTCGCGAGGAAAGCTGACACTGATTGATGACCTCTTTGATGAAATTCGGATTCTTTCGATAACTGAAAATCAGAAATTCCTTGAGATAGAAGAGGAATTCCTCTGTTCCAGGTTCACTTAGATCATAGCTATCGATGAATTTCTCGACCTGATTCATAAAGTCGATCTCCGTTGGGAAAAGTGCATCCTTCACAATGCCTTCAACTTCATCGAAGACATAATATTTTCTTTCATTGAGGGAAGATTCCATCGTGTTCTCATTCAGCTCGAATTCATAATCTAGATAGCAGAACAGACCTTTTCTTCGCAATGTCTGATAAAGAGAGGCAGCTTCGACCATCTTCTTTTTATTCTCTTTTTTCATCGAAAAGAAATCATCATATCCATATTCCAACGGGATGGAAGGAATCTCCAGATACGGGATATCCTCAAGAGTAATCGGTCCTTTCTTCTTTTTCAGGATTTCATAAAGAGAATCAACCATGACAATCGGAATGCCGATGCAAGACAATGCCCATATCACCTGATATCTTTGATTCTTCGAATTGATTTCCTTTGCAAGAGGAAGATGATTCCATGCGGTCACAAAAGCGATGGCATCTTCCTTGGCAAAACAGAAGGAATCGGTTTTTCCATCAAGAGAGAATCCATTGAAGTTGATGCCTCCGGCAACAAAATAGTCTCCCTGCTGATAGGAAAGAAGATATCGATATTCCTTTATCTGCTCCGGGAAGAGTTCCAGATAGGTCGCCTGATAGAAAGCCTTGGATAGATCACCGCCGAAAAGCAACGGAATTTCGACAGACTCAAGTTCATCCAAGCCTTTGTTGAAGACAACATCGATGAAGTTCGTTTTCAACATCGCAGAACTCATCTTTCCATATTTGAGGTATGTCTTTCTCCGGCCTTCCGAAGGACAGAGATTCTTCTGTTCAAAGCAGTAATATCGAATGAGGGATTCCTTCGTATAATATGCCAGAATCGGATCCTCATTATCGCTCAGAATCACCGTCTTGTCACTCTTTGTTCCGACAAGATAGATACCTCTATCCAAAAGGCGAGAGAGGATCAGAGGATGATACAAAGACTCATCCTCTTTGAGCATTTGGCGATATTCGGGCTGGGAATGCCAGGAGATATCATTATAGACCTGCATCCGATCAAAGAAATTATTCGAAAGGGAATCGCTTTGCAAGGCTCTGGGAATGCCAAGAAAATCCGCAAAGACTCTCGGATCTCTGAAACTTGCATAATCGATGACATCTCTTCCGAAAGCCTTGATGGCAAAAGGATACATCGAGCAGCCATCAGCTGAACGAAGCAGAATATTCGTCGCTCTTTCAAAAAGCAGGGCATCTTCCTCATCGATGAGGATATGATCTTGATCCACCAGATAGAAATAGAAAAATCTTCCTTTCATGATCATAGGACAGGGATAGAGTGGATTGTAGATGACCTCTCCCTCATTGGCCAATTCGATTGCCTTATCAGACTTGGAAAGATGATCGATATATTTCTCTGCCACACTTGAAAAATGACTGGAGAGAACCATCATCAGAATCATGCTCACAAGATATTGCCGAATCTGATATTGGTCCGTGATGGCAATATTCGCCATCAGGTTCGAATCTCCTTCCTGCAGTTTTGCAAAAAAGTCCTTGATCGGAGAAAGAATGCCATTCTTTTCATAATTCACAAAGAAAGCTTTTATATCCTCCGTCGGAAGTGAAAAGGAATGTGTGAAACTCGACTGGAAGGCATCAAAAAGTTCCCGATAGGTCTTGCTGTCCCCTTGGACAATCTTTGTGAGAACAGACTCCCTCTTCTCATCGAAGGAGAAAAGAGTGATATTGTCTGACACATCGAAAAAGGCATTTGGATTCGTCACAAAGAAGGATTGATTCTTCTTTTTCTTCAAATAATAGACGATTGAATTTTCCTTGTCATCCTTCAAGGAGACCTGTCTTCCATAGGAAGTGACCAAGGTCAAAAGAAGACCACATTCATCGAATTCGACATTCGGAAGAAAGTCAAAAAGCTTGAGGAAGGAATCCGCATCGCCGTTCTCAAAATCGAAATACCGTGCCCTGAGAAAGGCAGGATAGGGAAGTCCCATCATCTTCAGGAAGACCGATGGGACATATCGGACAGAATCATTCTTTTTTAGGTATTTCTTCGTCAGATTGAACAGTCTTCGGATATCTTTTTTTCTCGATGAATCGAAGACATAATTCGTTGGACAGTATGTCTGTTTGACATTTCCGTCCTCCATTTTTTCGAAATGGCGGTAATTCGTGCAATACATATCGACACGGACGCCAAGATAGATGAAACGTTCCTGCATCTGCCAAGTTTCGAAATCATGATCCAGAACACTGAATCCGGCAAGCCCGCGGACAGAATATCTCTCCAGGAAGAAGCGATTGATGACCTGGATCGCCAGACTATAGAAATACCGTTTCAGATCAAGATTTCGGCTTCGGGTGAAAATATCTCCTCTCGATGTTTCCTCAAAAAAGGCCATCTCTGCCTTTTTGGAAAGCGAAAGGGAATCAAGGGGAGCATAATAGTTCTTGAAATCATCGGCCTTGATGACACAGGAAATCGGATCAAAATCCATGATCAGCTTATGGGCTGTCTCTTTTTCATAGTTTCCCTTTTCTTCGATTTTTCTTTCATCGATATAGAAAGGATAATATTTCGAATCATCCAGATAGTTGAAATTCAGAACTCTCTCCGGATTGAGAAGATAGAATCCATTCTCGATCAGATAATTGACAAGCTGGATGAGGATTGGACTGTCGCTTTCAAGAATCGAATCATCCAGATCATATTTCTGAATCTTTTTCTGATAAAGTTCTTCCTCAAAATGGATGCGGGAAAGAATCTCCTCGGGAAGGAGTTCCTTTCCTTTTTCATCGACAAGAAGTTCCTTTGGAAGGCCCAAAACCTGATGCAGGACTTCCCTCTGGGGATTTCTTTCCCTGGATAGACCCGCATTTCCATAGACAGGATATTTCTCTTTGTCGATGATCTTCTCATAGAAATAGATTCTTTCCTGCAGGGATTTCTCATCTTCCTTGGGCATATGATAGTCGCCCTGTCCATTCGAATAGACAGTATAAAAACTCGAAATCAATTGGTATCGATAGCGGATATCCAGACTTTCTTCTTTTCGATCCTGAAAAAATTCATCATTGTATTGCATAGATTATCTCCCGATACGACTTTCCTTGATAGCATAACGCTTCAAAAGCAGTTCAATCAGATAGGTGATGAAACCGAGTATCTGCTGTTCGACCTTCATCGTGAATTCCTTTCGGATTCTCTTAATTTCCGGGAAACAGTCTTTGATTTTTTCTTCCAAGGTCGTGTTGAGGTCCTCGAAAATGAAATCAAGGAAGACATTCGAATTCTTCATGCTGGTATCCAAAAGAAGCGAACTCATATAGGCATTGGCCTCAATCTCGGATAAATTGATTTCCTTGAAGTCGGATAAAATGTTTTTCAGTTTTTCCTGATCCATCGAGAAATAAGTGAACAATTTCTCAGGAATGGCATCTGTGCAGCACTCGAAAACCGGAAGAAGATCATCCGCATAACTATCCAAATCATAGAGATGATCTGGATCATATCGGATTTCCCTCAAAGAGAGACTGCTTAAGACCTTGAAGCCATCATGGAACATTCCGTTCTGGGCAAAATCATATTCCGCGTGCAGATCCTTCTTGAACGGGAAGGCTTTCTTAAACGGACCATCATAGGCGGAATGATTCTGATTGAGACATCTTCGGCAGATGGAAGGAACAAATTCCATGTTCTCGATCAAAGAGGCGACCGAATTGTTTTCCAAGTCATAGTCCTGATATTTCTGGATCACTCGATACGGAAGCCCAAGAAGACCTAGGATCAGTGGTGTCTTGATTTCCTTGTTTAAGCCTCTTTTCTTATAGAGTTCATCATATTTCTTGGCAAAGCGGATAAGATTCTCCTTCTCGCATTCGCAAAGATAGAAATGCGTATCATTCGGATCTGACATGTAGGCATTGACACACGAGCCGAAAAGAACATACGGATATTTCAGCTTCGGATTGTAGTCCATATTCATGCAGAATTCACATTCCTTCGTCAGGATGATATCTGAGGAGACATGCATGGCATAGGCGATTTCGATTTTCTTATAGACCTCATAGATATCATAGACAATTCCGAGATTCCGAAGAAGAGGAAGATATTCCCTCAAAGTGCATTCAAAAAGAATTTTCTGAATCATCGAATCACCCAGTTCATAAAAGGCGTTGAGTTCATAATAGAAATCATCATAGCCGATTTCTTCAGGATAGAAGGCTGCAAGAAAAGAAACCGCACTCTTGGCAGAAAAATGAAGGTAGGGCTGAAGAACAGGATCGACATATTTGTCAGAGACGTCCAAGACGCTATGATAAGATCGATCATCCACGGCCTTAAGGAAAGAATCCTTGATTTCATCTCCTTTGAGGAGGGCCGAAAAATGAACGCCATAAAGACTCGATCTTGCACGTATATACGTCAGCAAAGCATTCTGAAGATCTTCCTCATTGTCCGTCAGTTTTTCATGGTTGATCGGAATCATATGGTTGCATAAATGACAGACATGTTCCTCAAAAGAAATCTGAGAGAAAAAATCATCGGCATCAAAATTAATCTGCGAAAGAATATTCTCCGGAAGGCCGATACGGGAAAGAACATAGCTGTCCAGGTCTTTTCCATTCTCAAAACGCTTATGAACATAGGAACGGTAATATTCATACCGGCGACGAAGCGCCTGCTTCTGACAGGAACAGATGGAAGCCTTAGAAAAAGAATCCTTCCGGAAGGAATAGGCCGCCTGAGAAAAAGTTACATAGGGCAATGGAAGATTCGCTTCATAGCTTTCCATATGCGAGGATATGCCATCCAGGACAAGCAAGGCTCTGGTGTCCTTGTTTGCAAGAGCCTGCATTCGATATTCCTGCTTGGCGATCAAAAGAGGATACAAAAGAACATACGAGAAAAACTTCTTTAGATTTTCTCCCAATAGGGAAAGAAGATCATATTTCCTCAAAAGGTTTTCCATAGCCTCAGAAAGCGTCCTGTTCGTAAAAAGATGATAGAAAGAAGAGCAGGCCTCCAAACAGGAAACAGCATCGATTCTTTTTATCTTTTTGGATAAATCGATTTGATCCTTCCTACACAGTCCTTGGTAAGAAGAAAAGATATCCAATAAAGAACACCTTCCTTTCTCATCAAAAAGTTTTCTTAATGAATCCCATCTTATTCCATCATGGATTTCGATGGTGAGCGCAAGAGAAGAATCATCAATATTCTCTTGACTGTATTCGATTCCCTGGTCTCTCAGAAGCCGAAGTAGAAACGCTCTTTCATGCAGAAGAGTTCCCGAAGCATAGGAATAGAAGGAATCGAGCCTTTTTCCGGAAAGATAGATTTCTGTCGAAGAGACTTCCATGAAGGGAAGAGAAGAAAGAATTTCTTCTTCAGTCAGCCCCTTCTTATCCTTCAGGAAAGAATAGCCTTCGAAAGGAAGTTTCATCGCAGAATAGAAGGAAAGAAGATCACCTTCCTGATAGTGATGATATTCCTTTTTGATCAGGTCTGAAATCTTCTTTTTATCCTCCAGGGAGAAAAAAAAATTCTTTCGGTCGATGGAATACATATCCGCATTGAAGGAAGAAATCGAATAGAGAACACGGTTCGTCCTTGCCAAGGAAAGACTCAGATAGGAGAATTTATCCAACGTCTTATTCAGGACTTCCAAGGCATAGTCATCATAGAGGGCATTGATGAGACTCGAAAGATATTTCCTCAATAGAATAGCGTATTTCCTCTTGAATTCCTCATCCACCTGGATAGGAAGATTCTCATCGCCATTGACAAAGAAGGAGAGTCTTTCATCCAAGGAATAACAATCGAGTTCCTTCATCTTCTCATTGAAGGAAAAATCATCCTCCGCACCAAGAAAATCGATTGCCAGACGGTCATGCCTGGATTGCTCATAGAGTCTTTTATATTTCGGCATCAGTTTTCTTTCATCGATGAAAACAGGAAGCGTCGTTTCTTCCTTGATGAAGGGCTTGGTTTCATCATAGAGAAAAAAGAAGCCGTTCTTCAGGCAATAGAGCTTGAAATCATCCGCAAACCATTTTCTGCCAATTGATTTCGCATCGATCGCACAACATTCCCTTTTCAGCTGAAAGAGATTCTCCTTGAAACACAATTGCGGAAGAATCTCTTTCTCAGTATCCAATTTCTGGAAGACTTCCTCGGGAAGACCCAAGACCTGAAAAAGAACCTTCTTATCCTGACTGGGATAGAAGACAAACCGATCATCCTCAAAAACAGGATATTCCTTTCTTTTGAGAATCCGATTCTCATAGAAATAGAGTGCTTCCTCTAAGCTTTCCTTCTCTTCGAGCGGCAGATGATAGCATCCGTCATTCTCTTCGAAGGCAACATGAAAAAGTCCGAACAAGGCTTTCTTGTAGTCCGGTCGGAAGGTGATATCCAGTTCTCTCTGTTTGCTGTTCTTGAATGTCATCAGAATGCTTTGAACTCCAATACGCAATCACTCTCTGTCGTACTCTTGACCTTGAATCCATAGTTCGGAACGGAACCGTCATCGAACTTGAAGTTCTTATAGACAGAGGAATCGAAGGAATTTCCAGAGCGATACAAAGAACTCACACTGCTATAGCCTGTATAGGCTCCCTGAATTTTGGTTCCGCTTCTTGGAAGAATGGAAATCAGTCTTCCACGGTAATAGTCTCCCGATTCATCCAGGTCCTGTTCCCAGGAATAGGATTTCGTATTGCTATAAATGTAATAATACGTATAGGTCCTTCCCCAGTTGGAACTGTTCTTCGGACTGGGAAGAGAATCATAACAATAGCCATCCCACTTGGCAGAGGAAGAGGAACTTGCCGTCATTTTTCCGACTCTCGCATCGACATGGTAGACTAAAACACCATTGGTGTTGTAGGTCGCCAGATGGCTGCTCCCATATCCGGAGATATCCTTCTTGTTCAAGGAAGTGGGCGTGTAATATTCAATCAATAGATATTCGTCAAAGGCGGTCTGGTTATAGTCCATGACGCCATCCTTATAGATTGGAAGAAGGAAAGATTTCCCTGTTTCCGTCGCTGAAGAAAGGGTCAATGTATAATTGCTTGCCTGGAGATATTCCTCTGTGAGCACGACCGGCGATGTCCAGCCCAAAAGATATTTCGAGAACGTATCATGGTCTCCGATATTGAAGTCCATCATATCAACACCACCCATCGGCGTATCCTTGTTTCCATTCGTGTTGCTTTTCGTATAGCTATAGTCGTAGGAATAATAGTCATCCAAGCCAAGCATATGTCCGGTCTCATGGATGAAGGTATGACAATCCGCTGCATTCGTATATTCCAGGGTCAAGGGGGAACGATAATCCTCTTCCATCAAAAACTTCATGCTCGCCCAGGAATAGCAGCAGGCTTTGACCCCATCATAGCTCGTCGTGCTATCCATCCAAGTCGTATAGGCCCAGAAGAAATTGCTGCTCGAGGAATAGGGCATCGAATAGACAAGCCAGATGGCATCGATATAGCCATCCTTGTCCGAATCATATTCCGAAAGATCGACATCCGTCTTCTCCGAAATTGTCTCCATGATGGAGTTCAGGAGGGTATCGGTATAGGTCTTGTTGTTCTTGTCATAGCTTGCCGCATTCTTGGATAACTGGGAAGAAGTCAGATCCAGGCGGATAGCCGGTGTGACCTCCCCGGTGATATTCAGTTTTTCATAGGATGATTTCTTATAATAGGACGAAACGGATTCCCATCCAGTCGAAGAGGAATCACCAAAAAAAGCATTCTGAAGAAGCGTTCTCCAAGAAGAGCCATAGGAGGAAGAAAAAGAGCAGTCAGATGATTCGACAGGCACGACAAGAATCTTCGAATCTCCTGTGCTCGGAAGATAATGATATCCATATCCATAGCCAAGGACATCCTTATTCAGATTCTCCTTAGAAAAAGAAGAATCTGTCTTGGGTGTGGAAAATTCGACCTTGTCGAGCGTTCCCTTGCTAGTCGAGGAATTCTGTGGGGTATTCCAACTGAGATGGACATCAAGGCGAAAACAGGAGGAAAGAAGCAAAGAAGGGAAAAGAAAAAGCAATGTTCTGATCTGTTTCTTCATGCTCAGTCTCCGTAATCGCTGCCGCGGCTTTCGGGCTGAATCAGCACCTTTGCCTGATCAGCGACATCCATAGCGGTCAGATAGATTGCATGTTCTGTTTCGACAATCGGATTATCTTCCATACCGACGAAGACAACCTTCCTGTTCTTTCTTACAATCTCATCCATCTTCAGCAGGATGTCATCATAATTTTCAGGTCTCTGCATCTTGTATCCTT
Organism: Bacteroides uniformis; assembly: GCA_963600815.1. GTDB lineage: Bacteria > Bacillota_I > Bacilli_A > RFN20 > CAG-288 > Enterosoma. The sequence continues at coordinate 17,698 of CAVCCX010000029.1, forward strand.
GCAGGTATGTATAAAATTGCGGTTCGATATAGAAAATCGAGCCATCGTCATTCTGGTAGCAGGTTGCAAACCGGTTTCTCAGGTCAATCAAAATTTTGCGGTCAGCCCATTCAGGATATTGTTTTGGCATGATGGATAACCCTCCTTATGTTCTTTGTATTATAACACGGATCAATGACTTTTAGGCTTCTGCTTCACGCTCATAGAACAGCGCACAATCTAGAAAAGAGGTCGAAAGGTAGTCGAAGTCTTTCTTTAGACTATCCATTCTTGTCTCCTCTTTTGCCTGCAAGGCAATGAGGGACAATCTTTGCAGACCTTGTATATTGTCTTTTCTTTCTTTTGATCGGATCTGAGAAAGAATCTCTTCTTCGAACTGAAGAATGAATTTCATCTTCTCATCGAAGAAGAATTCTTCACTATAAGGTTTCTTTCCATTCTGTTTTCGATTCATCAGTTTCTTCAGCATCTGGATTTCCGGAAGCGGAAAGAAAAGAAAATCAGAGTCTTTCTTATAAAATGAATCAAGCATGGTCTGTCTCCTTTTTCATGAGAAGGAAAAGGTCTCTTTCGATCTGGGAGAACTCTTCCGGATAATCCTCTCTTTTCTGAAAAGCAGAGAGATTCTCGCTTGCCAAGGAATAGATGAATTCCTTCTTGTGAAGAAAAGCCAGGGCATATTTCTTCTCTCTGAGAGAGGAGGCAAGACCTATCATCTCATCCAGTTCTTCCAGAATCGAAATCTCATTCTGAAACATCAAGAAAATTCTGTCGTATTCCTTCTTGCTCAATCCTTCTTTTTTTCTCGAAAAAGAAAAGAGTTCGGCATCAGCGTCATAGGCTAAAAGAAGGTTTTTTTCCAAATCTGGAAATGCCTTTCTTGTCGATTTATCGGCAATCGAAAAGAAAGATTTCACATAGAAGAGCGTCGATAAAAAGCAGGCCGATCCACAATAGTGACCATCATCCAAGGAAGAAAGTTCCTTCAGTTTCTGTTCGATATTCATTTTCATACATGCAATAAAGAAAAAAGTTCTCCGATTTTCTGGTGAATGACTAGATTTGCCCGATCATCATGACTATTCGGATCCTTGTTGATCAAGACAAGATACCTTCCCTGGAAATAGTTGATGAAGGATGCAGCTGGATAAACGACAAGGGAGGTTCCACAGACAAGAAGGACATCCGCTTCCTGAATCTTGACCAATGCTTTTGTCACATCCATCTCATTGAGAGGTTCTCCATATAAGACGACATCCGGCTTGATCAGCCCATGGCAATAGGGACAATGAGGAACAGTCTCTTCTGAATGAAGAATGAATTTCTCATCATATTGTCTTCCACAGCCTTCGCAATAATTCCTTTTGATGCTTCCATGCAGTTCGATGACATTTTTGCTTCCCGCCATCTGATGAAGCCCATCGATATTCTGTGTGATGATGGCTTTCAGTTTCCCTTTCTTTTCCAGTTCGGCAAGGAAAAAATGAGCAGGATTCGGCTCGGCATTCTCATAGATCATTCTATCTTTATAAAAGCGATAGAACTCCTCCGTATTGTGATAAAAAAAGCCATGGGAAATGATTTCCTCAGGGTCATATCTGTATTTTTGATGGTAGAGTCCATCCTTGCTTCTGAAATCCGGAATACCGGATTCAGTCGAGACACCGGCACCGCCAAAGAAGACGATATTGTCGCTTCCGGATAGAATTTCCTGCAGCAGCTGCGCATCCTTATTTATGTCATTCATATTCGTTTTTTCACCTCCCATCATTATATTCGATAGAGGTCGAATTTCTTCGAATATTTTCATAAAAGCGAAAGAAAACTCCCTTATTCACCCATTCCATGGTGTTCCCACAATCCTTTGACAGACATCATTCGAAACAAACGAATTATGATAAAATAGAGATATGGAAAAAAGGATGGGGAACACAGAACATGTCATTCTATTTAAATTCTGACAACAGCAAATTCAGCGAATACAAAAGTTCAGCAATTTTCGTCGATAAATCAATGCTGATACAAGAATGCAACCGTGTTTTCGGAACCAGCGAAAAATACATGTGCGTCACCCGTCCAAGAAGATTCGGAAAAACATTGGCGATTTCCATGCTCAACGCCTATTATTCCAAGGGGTGTGATTCCAGAGAGATGTTCAAGGATCTGAAGATATCGAAAGACCCTGGTTTTGAAGAACATCTGAACAAGCACAATGTCATCTGGATCGATATGGCCGAACTCTATGCAAATTTAAGTGATAAAACGCAATTCGTAAAGAAACTGAAGAATATAATCCTACGTGATCTGAAAGAAAATTACACAAATGTGGATTTTACAGATTTAGAGCTTTGGGAAGCCTTCATCCAAATCAAGTCTCAAACAAAAGAAAGATTTATTTTCCTCATCGATGAATGGGATGTCATCTATCGGGAACATGGAAATGATGTAGAACTATGCGATGAATATACTCGATTATTGAGAAGTCTATTCAAGTCATCGGACGCATCCGCATGTATCGACTTAGTCTATATGACCGGCATCCTTCCAATACCGAAAGGAAGATCCCAATCCTGTCTGAATAATTTCGAGGAAGAAACCATGACATGGTTTTCTAGACTAAGCCAATTCTATGGATTCACTCAAGATGAGGTAAGAGAACTTTGTTCGAAATACAACCAGGACTTCAATGAAATCAAGAACTGGTATGAAGGATACGCCATCGATGGAAATATCATCTACAATCCTATCGATGTGGTGAACGCTCTTCGGAATAAAGAATGTGAAGATTATTGGGTCACAACATCCTCTCGCGAAGCATTTACCCAATACATGAACTTCGGGAATGGTTCTTTGAAGGAAACCTTCGTTCGATTCCTACTCGGCGAGAAAATCAAAGTCGAACCACGGCTGTTCGATAGTGATCTTACAAAAGTTGATTGCATCGATTCCACTTTGACCGTTCTCATTCATTATGGCTACCTGGCCTATGATGAAGAAAGCGAATCATGCTATATCCCGAACTATGAGATCAAAGAAGACATCGTTCGTGGAATGAACGACTTAAAATGGAATGAAATATCATACCCAATCGATCGGTCAGAAGAACTCTATGAAGAAACACTCAAAGGGAACACTGATTTCATCAATGAGACACTGGACAAGAACCATGCTGACTTGGCCAGTCAGTTCAACAAGAACAAGGAAGATGTTCTTGGCATGATCGTCCATATCTCCTACTACTCCATGACACAGTGGTATGACTTCCATAAGGAGTCTACATCCCTGAAGGGAAGAAGTGATATCGCCATTCTTCCAAAGGATAATACACATATCCCATTCATCGTCGAGTTCAAGGTCGATTCCACTCCAGAGGATGCCATATCCCAGATCAAGGAGAAGGAGTATTTCTCTTCATTGGGTTCCTACAAAGGGAAAGTCCTCCTTCTTGGCATCAGCTATGATTCCAAGACAATGAAACATGCCTCGAAGATAGAAATGATTGAAGTATAAAGGAGGTAGCTCTATATGTCCCTATATTTAAACAAAAGCAATGATAAATTCGCCGGATACAAAGATGATGATATTTTCGTAGATAAATCCTTACTCATCAAAGAATGCAACGCTTCTTTGCGCAAAGAATCAAGAAAATACATGTGCGTCACCCGTCCGAGAAGATTCGGAAAGACTTTGGCGATTTCCATGCTCAATGCCTATTATTCCAAGGGATGTGATTCCAGGGAGATGTTCAAGGATCTGAAGATATCGAAGGATCCTGGTTTTGAAGAACATCTGAATAAGCACAATGTCATCTGGATTGACATGGGCGAACTCTATGCAGACATAGACGATGTAAATCAAATGATTCAGCGACTGAAACACA
>CAVCCX010000030.1:0-21294 GCA_963600815.1 Bacteroides uniformis
TGACCTTCCGCACGTCAAGCGGATGCTCTCCCAGCTGAGCTAAATGCCCAAAGCGAGAGTTATTATAAAGAGGTTGCAACCTATTGTCAACTTATTTTTTTCATTTCTTTGAGAAAAGTGGAAAACTCAGTCTTTTCTTTTGTTATATTATTTACGCTTATGAACAAACAGACAAAAATACTGATTCTCATCTTTTCTCTTCTCTATCTTGGAATTCTCATTCCTTCGATCATCTTTTTGTGTCTTGGAAAATATGGAGAGATGATGTTCTTTCTTTTGCCATCTCTTTTCCTTGTCCCGATCTTTCTTTCCTTTTATAAGATACCCAAAAAGACCAATCGGCATCCCTTTCTTCTTTTCTTATCCTTCTTTCTGAGATATCTATTGGATATCTTAGCGATTGTCCTTCCATCCTTGCTTTGGTTTCTCGTTCCGGAACTGAAAGAAAGCGTATCCAATTTTTACAATCTGGTGCCCTTTTTTGAGGTGTTTTTGGTGTATAATATTGTTATTGTGTTCTATATCGTTGATTCCAAGACACAAGCTGAGAAAATGGACAAAAAACAATGAATTTTGAAAACGTACTCAACCCCAATTATGTCAAAATGATATCGTTGGAATTCATCGTCAGCATGATCACGATGCTCATCATCATCGTGCTTTCTTTTGTCATTTACTTTAAGCAGAAGAAATATGGTCCTTTGGATAAACCGAAAGGAATTGTCAACCTAGCGGAAGGCCTGATCGGATGGGCGGATGAGAAAGTGAATGAAATCATGGACTGCCCAAGATGGTTCGGGAATTTTGCAGGCTATATCATTCCACTCTTCCTCTATATTCTCATCGGCTTCTTCATCGGTATGATGGGCATTCCGAATTTCATCGTATTGGGAAGTGCGGCGGATGGATATATCATCAATGAGAGCAAACTATTCGTTCAGTTGCCCAATCCATTCACGAACCTCGCTTTCACTCTGACCATCGGCTTCATCAGCGTTGTTTTGATCGAAGTGACGAAACTTCGAGCACAGAAATTCAGTTACTGGAAACAGTTTGTCTTCACTTTCCCGCCACTTGTTCCCTTGGTGACGAATTTCTCTCCGATGATTTCATTGAGTATCAGATTGTTCGGCAATTCCTTTGCCGGATATTGCATCATGACACTGCTCTACAATGCTCTTGCGAGCATCGGTGGAGGATTTGGCTTGATTGCCGGTCCAATCATTATGCCTTTTATGCATGCTTACTTTGACGCTTTTAGCGGATTTATACAGTCTTTGGTCTTCGTCATGATCACGATGATGGACATAGCACAGGAAGCACCATCAAACGAAGCTCAGAAGGAAATGGCCCAGGCTGTCACGCTCAAGGCATCAATGTAGGTTATTAAGCCAGTGAATCTAAAGGAGGCTTATTTATGAATTTATTGAATCAGTTGGTTGTTTTGGCAGAAGGAGCAGCGGATAACGCCTATACCGCACTTAGTTTTCTCTATATCGGTGTCGGCATCATCTTGATCGGTATGTCTATGTCTTCCATCGCCGAAGGCTTGGTCTGCTCTTCCGCTTTGAAGGGTATGGCTCGCAATCCGGAAGCATCCAAGACATTGCGTTCGAGCATGATCTTAGGCGTATCTCTTTGCGAAACCGTCGCTATTTACGGTTTGGTCTTAGCCATTCTGTTGATCTTCGTTGCCAGCCCAAGCAGCATCGCTTAATCAAGAAAGGAACAAGATGAAGAAGAAGTTCAAGACTTCGTTATTATTCATCGCCAGTTCATTGGTATTGACTTCCTGCGATACCTCCGGCATCACCGGCTCCATTTCGGGTGCCGTTGCCGATGCCTTGCCCAATCTTTGGATCACCTTGACGCAGCTGGGTGCCTTTTTGGTCATGGTTTTCATTTTCTTCAAGTTCGCCTTCAAGCCGATCAAGGAGAAACTGAAAGCAAGACAGGATGCCATCGAAAAAGACATTCAGGATGCTTCGAAAGCCAAACAGGAAGCCCTGCAGGACAAAGAGACCGCACAGATGAACATCAAGACGAGCCGCATCCAGGCTCAGCAGATCGTTTCCTCTGCTGCCAAGGAAGCCCAGATCAAGGCAGATGGCATTGTCAAGAAAGCCAATGAGGATGCCGATATGATCCGTGCTCAGGGCGAAAAAGATGCTATCGAAAGAAAGAAACAGATCGAGAGAGAAGCACACAATGTGATCGTCTCGACAGCCTTGGATGCATCCAAGCAGATTTTGGGCCGTGAAATCGATGAAAAAGATAACGAAAAGGTTGTCAATGACTTCCTGAATGAGATGAAGAAGGAAGACTAAAAATATGAATCATTCTCTTTTGAAACATTATGCCCAGGCGTATTTCTCCCTCGGCAAAGAAAAAGGCAAGGTCGATATCCTCTCTCAGGATATGGCTTTTCTTTCGCTTGTCTTCAAAAGAAATGAAGGACTTGTCAAGTTCCTTTCCTCTCCGATGATCACGAAAGAGGCGAAAGATGAAATTCTCGACAAGTACATCAAAGGGAATGTCGATATCATTTCCTATGGATTTCTGCAGGTTCTGATAAAGAAGAAGGCAATCGGCTCTTTTGACGAAATCAAGAAAGCCTTCGACCACTTCTATCATCAGGATAAGGGAATCCTGGAAGCGAGAATCTATACGCCCTTCCATCTGTCCGAAGAAACAATCAAGAAACTCGAGGAAATCTTCTCTGGAAAGTATCATCAGCAAGTTTCCTTCCGACAGATCATCGATAAGAATGTCATTGCCGGTATGCGAATCTTTGTCAATGATACGCTCTATGATTATTCGATCGATACGAAATTGAACCAAATCAGACGAAAACTGACCATCCAGAATTAGGAGGCAAACCATGGCAGATATTGATCAAATCAGCAATCTCATCAAAAAAGAGATCAGCGCTTACGAGAACAAAATTGAAACAAGCGATGTCGGAACTGTTGTCTCCGTCGGAGATGGCATTGCCACAATCTATGGCTTGGACAAGGCGATGTATGGAGAGTTGCTCGAATTCCCCAATCACGTCTTTGGCATGGTCATGAACCTCAACGAGGACTCGGTCGGCTGTGTTCTTTTAGGCAAGGACACGTCTGTTTTTGAAGGCGATGCCGTCAAATTGACTGGAAAGGTTGTCTCCGTTCCCGTCGGCAACGCCCTTTTGGGAAGAGTCGTCAACGCTCTTGGTGAGCCGATTGATGGAAATGGAGAAATCGTGGCCGATGATCACTATCCGATCGAAGCACCGGCTCCAAGCATCATGACAAGACAGTCAGTCAACCAACCTTTAGAGACTGGCATCAAGGCCATCGATTCCATGATTCCGATTGGAAAAGGCCAGAGAGAACTCATCATCGGTGACCGTCAGACCGGAAAGACGGCCTTGGCCATCGATACGATCATCAACCAGAAGGGAAAAGACGTCATCTGTATCTATTGCGCCATCGGCCAGAAGAATTCCACAATCGCCCAGATCGTTTCCAAGCTGAAAGCCTTCGATGCATTCAGCTATACCATCATTGTCAATGCCTCGGCCAGCGAATCCGCTCCGATGCTCTATATCGCTCCTTATGCGGCAACCAGCATGGGTGAATTCTTCGAAAAGCAGGGAAAGGATGTCTTGATCGTCTATGATGACTTGAGCAAGCATGCTGTTTCCTATCGTGCCCTTTCTCTTCTTCTGAAGAGATCTCCAGGCCGTGAAGCCTATCCTGGCGATATTTTCTATCTCCATTCGAGACTTCTGGAACGTTCCTGCAAACTGAACAAGGAAAATGGCGGCGGTTCCATGACCGCACTCCCGATCGTCGAGACACAGGCAGGCGATATTTCCGCCTATATTCCGACGAACGTCATCTCCATCACGGATGGTCAGATTTTCCTGACCACCGATTTGTTCAACCAAGGTCAGAGACCAGCTGTCGATTCCGGTCTTTCTGTCTCCCGTGTCGGATCCTCGGCTCAGATCAAGGCGATGAAGAAAGTGGCTTCCTCCCTGAAAATCGAATTGGCCAACTACAATGAAATGCTGGATTTCTCCAGATTCGGTTCGGATCTGGATAGCACGACTAAGGGAATTCTTCAGCATGGTTCCATTCTGATGGAAGTTCTCAAGCAGAAACAGTATTCTCCTCTTTCCATGGAAGATGAAGTCATCGAAATCTACATTGCCCAGTCGCATGAGATCGATCATCTCGAACTCAAGCAGGTCAATGAGACCTTGGAAAAGATCCGCTCCCATATCCATGCCAATCATGAGGAAGTCTATACCGCCATCCATGAAACGAAGTTGCTCAGCGATGAGACGAAAGCCCTCATCGATGATTCCGTGAAAGCCGTCTTGGAAGGAATGAAGTAATGCCGGAATCTTTGGTCAACACAAAGCGTCGAATCAATACGATCCGATCCACGATGAAGATCACCAAGGCGATGAAACTCGTCGCCAGCGTGAAATATCAGCGATGGAAGAGAATGTATGATGAAAATGCCGCTTATACCATCGAAATGCAGAATGCACTGGAAAGAACGCTTGCCAGCATCGATTTTTCGGATGTCTCCAAGCCTGATCTTCTTTCTGGATTTGAGAACACAGAAAAGAATCTCTATATCATCGTGACCTCCTCCTTAGGTTTGTGCGGTTCCTATAACTACAATCTTTTCAAGGAAATCGATCCGCAGCTGAAGGAAGGTGATGAACTTTTCCTTCTCGGACAGAAAGGCTTGGTCCACTATCAGAATAAGTCGTATAAGCTCTATACCGACTATCTGGATATTCAGGAGAAATTCACCTATTCGGCTGTCCGCAGGATGAGACATGAAATCATCCGTCTTTATCGAAAAGAAAAATATGCCAAGGTGGTCTTGGTCTATACCCAATACAAGAATTCCATCACATTCATTCCGACTCTGAAAACGATTCTTCCTCTTTCCTATGAAGAGAAGGAAAAACAAGATGAAAGTGATCAGCCACTCTTCGAACCGGATGCCAAGGAAGTGCTCCTGACGCTCATCCCTCATTCGATCGACGCTTCTCTCTATCATAGACTGATCGAATCGCAGCTTTCTGAATTGGCTTCGAGAAGAAATGCCATGGAAACAGCCACTGATTCTGCAGACAAGATCCAGGCCCAGCTGCAGCTGGAATACAACAAAGCCAGACAGACGGCCATCACACAGGAAATTACAGAAATTGTTGCCGGTGCAAATGCCGGAAAAGAAGAATAAAGGAGGAAATCCCAATGAATGATGTAAATGAAGGTGTTATCGTCCAAGCCATCGGACCTGTTATCGATGTCCGTTTCAGTGAAAACAATATTCCTCCGCTTTTGATGGCCCTGAAAGTCACGACAGCCCAGGGAAAAGAACTCGTCCTGGAAGTCTTGCAGCATATCGGCGATGATACAGTCCGCTGCATTGCCATGGGTGCCACCGAAGGTATCCAGCGTGGACTGAAGGTCATCAATACCAATTCCCCGATTCAGGTTCCTGTCGGAAAGGAAGTCCTGGGAAGAATGTTCAATGTCCTTGGCCAGCCGATTGATGAAAAAGGTGAATTCAAGGCAAGCCAGACCCATTCCATCTACAATGATCCGCCGAAGTTCCAGGATCAGTCCACGAAGGCTGAAATCTTCGAGACCGGAATCAAGGTCATCGATCTTCTCTGCCCGTATATCAAGGGCGGAAAAGTCGGCCTCTTCGGAGGTGCCGGTGTCGGCAAGACTGTCTTGATTCAGGAATTGATGCACAATATCGCCACCGAAAAACATGGTATTTCTGTCTTCGCCGGTGTCGGCGAAAGAAGCCGTGAAGGAAACGATCTCTATTATGAAATGGAAGCGACCGGTGTCTTGCCGAATACGGCATTGGTCTTCGGTCAGATGAACGAGACCCCCGGTGTCCGTATGAGAGTCGGACTTTCCGGTTTGACCATGGCGGAATATTTCCGCGATGTCCAGCACCAGGATGTTCTTCTCTTCATCGACAACATCTACCGTTTCACTCAGGCAGGAAGTGAAGTCTCCGCCCTTTTGGGCCGTATGCCTTCGGCTGTCGGCTATCAGCCGACCTTGGCTACCGAAATGGGCCAGCTTCAGGAAAGAATCGCATCCACCAAGGATGGTTCCATCACCTCGATTCAGGCTGTCTATGTCCCAGCCGATGATTTGACCGACCCAGCTCCGGCGACGACCTTCTCCCATTTGGATGCCAAGACTGTTTTGGATCGTTCCATCGCTGCTTTAGGTCTTTATCCAGCTGTCGATCCTCTTGCCTCGTCTTCGAACTTCCTCGATCCGAATGTCGTCGGTCAGGAACACTATGATGTCGCCCGTCAGGTCCAGTCCATTCTGCAGAGATACAAGGATCTCCAGGATATCATTGCCATCTTAGGTATGGATGAACTCTCGGAAGAAGATAAGCTCACTGTCAATCGTGCCAGAAAGATCCGTAACTTCCTCTCCCAGCCATTCTTCGTTGCTGCGAAATTCAATGGCTTCGATGGAAAATTCGTCAAGGTGGAAGATACGATCAAGTCCTTCAGACGAATTCTCAATGGCGAGGGAGACAATCTTCCGGAAGCAGCCTTCACCTACGTCGGTACGTTTGATGATGCCATCGAAAAGGCAAAAGCCCTCGAGAAGAAATAAATATGGCGACCTCTTCTTTTAAATTGGAAATCATCGTTCCGGAGAAAGTCTATCTCTCCAAGGAGGTCGATTCTCTTTCTGTGACCACGACGAATGGTGTCATCACCATTCTTGCCCATCATACGGACCTGATTGGAAACCTCATGATTTCCCATATGACCATCAAGGCGAATGGACATGTCAATGACTATGCCATCGGCGGTGGAACCATCAACATCATTTCGAAGGAAAACAAAGTTGTTTTGATCGTCAATTCGATTGAATCGAAAGAGGAAATCGATATTGAAAGGGCGAAAATGGCCAAAGAAAATGCTGAAAAGAGATTGGCCGATGCCTCGTTATCCTATCGAGATCAGCTCAAAGCAGAAATCAAGCTGAAGAGAGCGCTCAACCGTATCGATCTTTTCCAGAAATCGTAAGAAAAAAGTCACCCTCGCAGGTGGCTTTTATTTTTTTCTGAGCCTCAGGAATGGAATCAGGATTCCAATCAGATAAAGAAGAAGGAAGATTGGAAGGATGATGAAAAAGATATTTTCGAATGTCAGGAAAGGAATCGCGGAAAGTCCTTTGTAGGCTTCATTCATCATGCCATATCCTTTTGGAAAGAAAGAAGAGGCGTTGATGAGATTTCCAAGCGGCAGGAAGCAAACAGGATAGAGAAGAAGTGAAAGTAGGAAACCGGATCCGTTTTCAAGAAGGTTGAGCAAAAGATAGGAAGTCTTGTATCCAGAATATTGGTTGGATTCGTAGATGGATTTTATTTCCTTCAGCCTTGTCTTTGGAACATTGGAAGTGAATAAGACAAAGAAGAGGTAGAAGAGGAAAGAGAAAACAGATAAGGAGAAATAGAGAAGGATATTGGTCCTATTTTCCTGATAGGGGATGATGAGGACGATCGTGGGATTGTCTGTTTTCAGAATCGAAAGAAGGTCTTCTTTTGTAAAATAGATCGAATATTCATTTTCTATTCTGGAAGAATGAAGGAGCAGATCCTTGTAGGCAGATAGGGAAAGAGAGACATTGTCGGTATCGCTTTTGAGAACCGGTATATTTTCTTCGATGATTTCATTGCTTCGCAAGAGCTTTGTCTTTTCTGATTGGAGGTTTGCCTGAACCATATATTCATTCCTATCTTCTATGACGCTGTTTCTTTTTGAAACGAGATAAGGACTTTTCAGGCTCAGCGAATCTCCATTCATTTCGATATCCGGAAGGGAAAGGAATGAAAAGGAATTCGTCGGAAGAAAATCTGTATTGTAGAGAAGAACCTCATTGATGAAGGAATTGCTGACAAAGAGGATCTCTTCCCACATCAGTGAATTGTCGAGATAATTCTTCATAGGGAATTCTTCACTGGTAATTTCTTCGACCTTATGAATGACTGCTTCCTGGTTCGTTATTTCTTTGATTCCCGGATACACGCATTTCTCATTTGGATTGTAATGAAGAAAGGAATCCTCCTCTTTTTGTGTGCCAATGAGAAGAAGATCGCGATATTCATAGTTTCCATAATCAGCGTGCAATGTCAGTTTCTGAATCCCATCTCTTTGAAGAAAATCCAAAGAGAAAGGGGTCTTTCCCTCTGCATAGGTCTCAAAGATTTGATAGGGATTCTGTGTGATGGAAATCGATTTGTTCTCATTGGGTGGTTTTGAATTGACATACGAACAGCCAAGGGAGAAGAAGATGAGTGTGAGCAAAGATAAGAGAGTCTTGAAAAGACCATAGACAAAGTTTCTTTTGAAGAGATATTGCCATCCGATTTTTATTTTCTTTTGAAAATCGATTCGTGAATTGGTTGGATGATTTATTTTCTTTTCATCTATTCTAGAGTCTAGATGGAGTTGTCCTTGATCAAACTCGATTTTTATCGAATAAGGGATTTCTTTTCTAAAAGTATCATGACTGATCAAGACGATGATTTTCTCTTTTGATTGCTCGAGAAGAAAGTCGAGGAGTGCTTCTTTTGATTGCCTGTCGAGCGGGGCAAAAGGTTCATCAAGAAAATAGATATCCTTTTCCTGGGACAATGAAAAAATGAGCTCGGCTTTTTTTCTTTCTCCTTGACTCAGGGTATATAACTTTTTGTCATCGAATGAAAAAGAGAGGATTTCCTTCAGTTTCTCTTTTGTATTGTCATTGATCTGTTTATCCAAAAAAAGAATGTTTTCATTCAGACTGAGATAGGGAGATAAGACAATCGTAGATCCGCAATAGGAATAGCTGATATTTTCATCATATAGAACAGAACCGGTATCTGGTTCTATCTGATGAGAGAGAATTTTGAGAAGGGTGGATTTTCCACATCCGCTTTTTCCTTGGATAAGGACAATTCCTTTTTCAACCGAAAAAGAAAGGTGCTCAAATAGGATTCGCCCGTTGTATTGCTTGGAGAGATTTTTGGCTTCTATGATCATGCAATCTTGGCCTCATAAATCTGCTTGGATAAATCTTTTTTGACAAGAACTTTTTCAAGGAGGACCCAGAAGAAAATCACGAAAAAGAGAATATAGCTAAGAAGCATCAAAGGACAGAAGGGGTTCTGAATAAAGAAGGAGAAGTCTATAGGAGAGACAAGATTCAGATTGAAAATGCAGTTTGCAAGCTGGATGATGCCAAATGAAATAAGATATCCTACGACTACGGCGACAAGGAAGGAAATAGAGAATGTCAGCCAATTTTTCTTGGTCAATGTGTTTCTTGATATTCCGAGGTATCGTAGGAGAAGATATTTTCTTTTGTTTCGATAATAGAAAGAGACGAAAAAGAGAATGAGGAATGAAGCAAAGGCTCCAAGAAGTACATAGAAGAAAAAAGAATTACTAATTCTTTCAAAAAGAGAAATGATATCATTTCCGTTCTGATCGACCAGAAGGAATGGGCATAAATCAATTTCTGATTTACAATAATCCGTAGGGAGTTTCTTTCGATTGACCGAATTGTTCAAAACGACTGCAAGTGAATTGGATGCCTCTGAAGAAAAAGTGAATAGGGATTCTTGCATGAAGGTGTAATGAAGCCGGAAAAATTGGGCTCCCCATGTCGTATCATAATCCTCGGCCTTCTGACATCTTTTCTCGAAATCGCCTCTATTTTCGCTTTTGTATGTTCCGACAATCGTGTAATCCTTGTACGAAAATTGGAGGGTCGAAGAATCGATGTAGGCTTTGCATAAATCGGAGACGATGATTTCATTCTCATTTTTCGGATATCGACCATCGAAAAGTTCGATATTCTTTGAAAAATCCTCCTCTGAAGAAAGGGCATAAAGACCAGTTATATAGGTGCCGGCCTTTTTTTGGTCTTTGGAAATTCTTATCCATGTTTGGGAAATGACCTGATAGTGGATTCCTTCATAGGCATTTGCCTCATCATTGACAAGGAAAATGGGCGATGAATTCAGGAAAGAATTTCTTCTCAAATCAGAAGAACGATCTTCAATCGATAGAACAACGGTCTTATCCTCGTTATATGTCGTTTTTTTGTTCGAAGGTTGAAAGGATGCTTCCTTTCAGTTCAATCAAAATACAGAAAAGAATGGAAATCAGGCAAAGGAAAATAATGGATTTCTTTTCGTTGATTTTCGTTGGGATTTGTGAGCTTTTTTTCTGCGTATCGTTTGTTTCGCTTTCATCGGCCTTGTTTTCTTCCGCATCCAGTTTTCCTTCTTGAATGTGGATTTCTTTTGATTCTTTTGTGAAATAGTCTGGAAGTGTGCTATGGCTGATGAAAATGACGAGATGATCTTTGCTCAGATCGAGCATGCAATGATAGATGATATCTGCGCTTTCCTTATCGAGGTTGGCTGTGATTTCATCACAAAGAATCACATCTTTTGGCTCGAGCAGTTCTCGTGCAATGCAGATTCTTTGCTTTTCACCAGAGGAAAGACTCGATGCCTTCTGATTGATTTGGTCATGTAAGCCAAGCTGATCTAGAATTCTGATTGCTTCTTTTGTCTTCGATTTCGAAGAAAGAATGAGAGCATTTTCAAGTGTAGTCTCATCTTCGAAGACGATATTGTTCTGAGGCAGAAAGGAAACCGCATTGCTTGCATAGGCGTCGATATTTTTGGAATTGATTTCGCATTGGTTATAGATGAGTCTTCCTTCATAGTCTTTGTCTCTTCCTCCAAGGATGGATAGGAGTGTGCTTTTTCCTGATCCATTCTCGCCAAGCAAAAGATAGAGTCCTTTTTCAGGAAAAGAAAAGGAAAGGCTATTTAGAATAATCCGGTCACCATACTTTTTGGTTAGATTTTTTATTTCCAGCATATTCTGAAATCAGTAAAGACCATAAGAGCAATTGTACAAGAACGATGGAAAATAAGCGAAATGGAAGGAGCCTTTTTTGTCTTTCTTTCTATGGCTAAGAATATTATACAACATTAACATTTGTATATGAGTAAAAACTGGAATTCTACTCAATCTTCGTTCTCTCTTGTCGTATCGATCACGGTATAGTATTCGAATGTTTTCACGTTGTATTTTTCTTTCTGCTCTTCGCTATAGGTTGGTTCCCAGTTGAAGACGATATAGGTATTTCCTTCCTTCAGCTTGGTCGGCAATGAAAAGACATAGCTTCCAAAGGAAAAGATGGTTTCGAAGTCCGCGCCCGGATTCTTTTTGACGACCGTATCGATATATTTTCTTGTGTCATACTTCGTGTAATAGAGAACCAATGTGTAATTCGCCCGAGGAGAGATATAAGTCGTATTGTGCTTTATGCTTTCAGAATAAGACAGTGCTTCCTTGAAGGAAGAATAGAAATTCACCTTAATTCGATTTTGGTTCCAGTATCCTGCATAGTAGGAATAGAAGCAGATAAAGGAAGAAAGATAGAGTGTGGCCAAAGAGGAAGAAAGTCCGATCTTGATTTCTTTCTTCCTGAAGAAGGAAAGCACAAGAAGAATCCCCTCGACAGCTAAGAAAATCAGTGGGAACCAGATAATATTGATTCGGTTGATGTTGCTCGAGATGATAAAAAGCATCATCACAGAGACAAGAAGCCAATCCTTGAGGAGGAAGGAATACGCATCTTTTGTGATCGTCTTTGGATCGAGATGGGATGTCAGTCTTTCTTTTCTGCCCTTGAAGAGGTTTCGGAAGAGTCCAAGAACGGAGAAGGGAAGGGTGAAGAGATAGAGCGTTCCAAAATAGGATGTGCTGTTCCAGGGCAAGCCATCATCCTGCTTCCATAAAAGAAGAAGGCCGTTCTTGAGATTCTTCATGCCATCCTTGAAGAATTGAGAGGAGAAGATGGAAGTGACGGCATGGAATCGGTCGACATTGAGCTTGGGGATGTCAAAGAAGAACATATGAATCGTTTCCTTATCGAACATGTTAATGTACAGGAAAAGAATGATGGGGATACAGAAGACAAAGATGGTCAGAAGATATCCGAGAATATGATACCAAGGGAAGATTCTTTTCAGGAGAAGATAGCTAAGGAAAATCAGGACAAAGAAGAAGAGGAAGAAATAGGATGTTCCATAGCTATAGGAAGAGAGAGCAAGGATGAAAGAGGAGAAATAGAATGCGAAATAGTTCTTCTTTCGAATCGCCAATAAAAGAAGAAGAACACCTAAAAGAACCATCTCCGGGAAGAGATTGCTTTCTAATGCCCATCTGCTTTTCATGATGTGCCATGGATTGATGGCCAAGAAGGAAAGAGTGAGGCATCCGATTTTTTCATCCGTGAATGATTTTATGACATAGTAGGTCAAAAACAAGGAAAGACAACCCGAGAGGGCCATGGGAAGTCTTAGGGCGATTTCAGGATTCGAAATCACCTTCAGGAAGGGAATGCAGAAATAGGAATAGGCGGCATTCTGTCCGCTTCCCCAGGAAATCAGATGGATTGGATAGGACATGCCATTCCGATCGATGCCATAGGTCATGATGCTATAGGCTTCATATCCAGAGCTTGCCTCATCCTGGTTGAGTCCTCCTGGGAGGGCATCCAGATAGCATACTCTGATGATGCATCCGAGAATCAGAAAGAAGGAAGCGATGAAGACAGGGATGTTTTCCCTGACGAGGAATTTTTCCTTCTTTTTTCTTTTCTGAAGATAGGAAATCAGTATCGGCAATAGACCGAGAAGAATCGATAGAAAGAGTAATAAGATATTGATCATGTTCGATAAAAGATTCCTTAAAAGTCTTCAAGCAAGCATAGTATATACCATTCCAGGCTGACTTTTTCATGGATTTGTTTTCTCATCAAAAAAAAGAAGAAAATCAATTTGCGATGATTTTTCTTTCTTGCAATAAATGAGTTGCTGCAATTCGTGACAAGAGAAAAGAAATAGAATCGGATGAAGCTTCCATGGAGGAAAGATTTTTTGATTTTCTTCTTTCTTAGGATAACCACTTGTATTATAATTTCTATACGTTATGAACATCTTGTTTTTCTTGATTCCAAAAAGCAAAATTGTCTACGTGGAAAAAAGCAATACACTCAGGCAGGTCATAGAAAAACTGGACTATCACAAATACTCTGCAGTCCCCATTTTGGATGAAAACGGAAGGTATGTCGGCACTGTTTCGGAAGGTGACTTGTTTTGGTATATCAAGGAATATGGCGATCTGAATTACCATGTTTCCGAGGAAATCAATATCCTGTCTGTTCCGAGAAGAAGAGAATACAAAGCCATCCGCTATGATTCCGGCATGGACGAATTGCTTCAGCTTGCGATGGGTCAGAACTTTGTTCCTGTCTTGGATGATCATGATGTATTCATGGGAATTGTCACTCGAAAAGCAATTATCGAATACTTTACAGAAGCAGACACAAATAAATGAAAAGGGGTACTGAAGTATGGAAAAGTATGTCTTCGTCACGGGCGGTGTGATTTCGGGATTGGGAAAGGGAATCACGGCTGCTTCCTTAGGTCGTCTTCTCAAGGCACGTGGCTATCATGTCACGATGCAGAAATTCGATCCCTATCTCAATGTGGATCCAGGAACGATGTCGCCGATTCAGCATGGTGAGGTTTTCGTCACCGATGATGGAACGGAAACCGACCTCGATTTGGGTCATTATGAAAGATTCATCGATGAGAAATTGAATCGTTTCTCCAATGTCACGACCGGAAAGGTCTATGAGACCGTTCTGGCAAAGGAAAGACATGGCGACTATGGCGGAGGAACTGTCCAAGTCATCCCCCATGTCACCAATGAGATCAAATCCAGATTTCATCGCAATGATAAAATCGATGAGACGGGCATCACCATCGTCGAAATCGGCGGAACCATCGGCGATATCGAATCCCAGCCGTTTTTCGAGTCCATCCGACAGTTCAAGCACGAAGTCGGTGCCGAGAATGTCTGTATTGTCATTGTCTCTCTGATTCCCTATCTTAAGGCCAGCGAGGAACTCAAGTCCAAGCCGACCCAGATGGCGGTCAAATCGCTTCAGTCCATGGGTCTGCAGCCGGATATTGTCGTCTGCCGCAGCGAACATGAGATTCCTTCTTCGGTCATCGACAAAATTTCCCTTTTCTGCAATGTCCCGGCAAGCCATGTTCTTCCGAACCTGGACTGTGAAACCGTCTATGAGCTTCCTTTGATGTTCGAAAAGGAAAAACTGGCGGATGCTGTCTGTGAGACACTCCATATCCCCGCTCCGGAACCGGATCTCAAAGTCTGGACGGATATGGTCCATACCATCAAGACCAGCAAGGAAGTCATCAAGATTGCCTTGGTCGGAAAATATATGGCTCTTCATGATGCCTATATTTCCGTCAATGAAGCCTTGAAGGCAGCTGGCTGGTTCTATCACAAGAAAGTCGAAATCGAATTCGTCGAATCCGAATTGGTCAATGATGAGACAGCCAAGATTCTTTTTGTTGATGTCGATGGCATCCTTGTCCCAGGCGGATTTGGAAAGCGCGGCATCGAAGGAATGCTCTCGGCCATCAAGTATGCCCGTGAGAACAAGGTTCCCTATTTGGGCATCTGCTTAGGCATGCAGACCGCCATCATCGAATTTGCCAGAAATGTTCTTGGCTATGCCGATGCCAATTCCACAGAATTTGATCCGGAGAGCACACATCCTGTCATCGACCTCATGCCAGAACAGAATGGCGTGAAGAACTTAGGCGGAACGATGCGTTTAGGAGCCTATCCCTGTGTCCTAGATGAAGATTCCATTCCGTATGCACTTTATGGAACAAAGGATATTTCGGAACGTCATCGCCATCGCTATGAGGTCAACAATGACTACAGAGAGGAACTCAAGAGCCATGGCATGGTTCCTGTCGGCTTCTCTCCGGACAATCATATCGTCGAGATGGTCGAACTGAAGAATCATCCTTTCTTTGTCGCCACCCAGGCTCATCCAGAATTCAAATCTAGACCAGACCGTCCACATCCCTTATTCGAAGGCCTGATCCACGCAGCCATCGAATACAAGAACAGCAAGTAGAAATCATGAGGCTTTCCTTCTTCTGAGGGAGGCCTCTTTTCCTTGTTTGGTTCAAAAAAACAAAAGAAATGGGTAAGAAGCGCTTTCATGAAAATAAAACTATTTTTTCGCTTTTTGGTTTGTATAATCATTTTGTAGTTGAAGCAACTATTCGTATAATTACCCAGATTGGTGGGAAGTCTCTACGCTGTGGCCCGTAAGCCAGCACTACGAATAAATCTTAACTTCCATTTTTAATCGTTTTAGATTTATTTTTGTATTGATTTCTCCTTTCAAGGGTAGTGAAAGTTTCTTCACTATACATACCTTTAAAGGAGAATTTTTATTTATGAAAAAAGGTCTTGTGAGTCTTGCCGTTGCTGGATTAGCTTTGTTATCTGTTACGGGATGCCAGACAAATTCTTCTTCTTCCTCCGCTTCTTCTCTCAAAGTCGGTTTGATCACTCTTCACGATTCGAATTCCACCTATGACAAGAACTTCATCGATGCCTTCAATGCTGCCTGCAAGAAGATGAATGTCACAGCCGTCATCAAGAACAATATCGAAGAAGGCGAATCTGCCTATACAGCCGCTGCCGATTTGGTCGATCAGGGATGCAAATTCATTTTCGCCGATTCCTTCGGCCATGAAGACTACATCCTCAAGGCTGCCAAGGAATTCACCGATGTTCAGTTCTCTCATGCCACTGGCACCAAGGCCCATACCGAAAAGCTTTCCAACTTCCACAATGCCTTTGCTTCCATCTATCAGGGAAGATATCTTGCCGGTGTTGCCGCTGGCATGAAGCTCAAGAGCATGATCGAAGCCGATGCCTCCACTTCCAAGAAGATCGGCTATGTCGGTGCCTATCCATATGCTGAAGTCAAGTCTGGTTTCACTTCCTACTATCTCGGTGTGAAATCCATTGTCAGTGATGTCACCATGTCTGTCAAATACACGAACTCCTGGTATGATGAAACCGGAGAAAAGAATGCTGCCAATGCATTGATCTCTGCTGGCTGCTCCATCATCTCCCAGCACGCCGATTCCTGGGGTGCTCCGACTGCCTGCGAAGAAAAGAGTGTTCCGAATGTCACCTACAATGGATCGACTGAATCCAAGTGCCCGAACACCTACCTCATCTCTTCCAAGGTCAACTGGGAACCTTATTTCGAATATGCTATCGGCCAGGTGAAGGATAGTAAGGCCATCGACACCGATTGGTGCCAGGGCTTGGGCGATGATCTTGCCAGCGGCTCTGTCGCTTTGGCTGATCCAGGCGCAAAGGCTGCTGTTTCCGGAACAAAGGCAAAACTCGAAGAAATCGCCAAGAAACTGAAGGATGGCTCTCTCAAGGTCTTCGATTGCTCCACTTTCACTGTCAATGGCGAACATCTCACTTCCTATATGGCGGATGTCGATACGGATGCCAACTATACGAAGGATACTGAGGTCATCAAGAAAGAAAATGGTGTCACCTATTTCGCCGAAAGCGAATTCCGTTCCGCTCCATACTTCGATATCGATATCGATGGTATCACTGAGCTGAAGTAATCAAGCCGAAAAAATGAATAGAAATCCAGGAGAGAAACTTTTCTCTCTTGGATTTTGCTGTTATAGGAGAATGATATGGAGAGTAAAAACGTCAAAATCCGAATGGAAAACATCACCAAGGCATTTGGTTCCAACGTCGCGAATAAAGATGTGAATCTGGAAATCTATGAAGGGGAAATTCTTTCTCTTCTTGGTGAAAATGGTAGTGGAAAAACAACCTTGATGAACATGCTTTCAGGCATCTATTTCCAGGATGCCGGAAATATCTACGTCAATGGGGAAAAGGTCGTCATCCGATCTCCCAAGGATGCCTTTGGCTATGGAATCGGCATGATCCATCAGCATTTCAAATTAGTCGATGTCTTTACTTCCCTAGAGAATATTGTCTCCGGAATCAAGCCGACTGTCAGCAAGAAGCAGAAACTGAAGAACAGAATCCATCATGTCCATGAGATCGATAAATCTTCCATCAAGGATGCAAGAAATATCGTCACGGAGATCTGTCAGAAATATGGCTTCAAGCTCGATCTCGACAAGAAAGTCTATGACATGTCTGTCTCGGAAAAGCAGACACTGGAAATCGTCAAGGCAGTCTATCGAGGCGCGGAACTCTTGATCCTTGATGAACCGACCGCAGTTCTGACGCCTTTGGAGACCGAACATCTTTTCAATGTCTTGCGAAACATGAAGAAGGATGGAAAATCCATCATCATCATCACACATAAGCTCAATGAAGTCATGGAAATCTCTGACCGTGTCGCTGTCCTGAGAAAAGGCGAGTGCATCGGATCGGTTTTGACCTCAGAAACGAATGAGAATCAGCTGACCGAGATGATGGTCGGAAAGAAGATCGAGCTGAATATCCGCAGGGATGATCCTGTCGATCCAAAAGACCGACTCATCGTCGAAGGACTCAACTGCAAGAATGAGGATGGAAGAATGCTTCTGAATAACGTCTCCTTCACTGCGAGAAGCGGAGAAATCCTCGGCATTGCCGGCATTTCCGGTTCCGGTCAGAAGGAAATCCTGGAGTCCATTGCCGGACTTGTGAAAGACCAGGGCGGAAAAATCACCTATATCGATCCGAAGAATGACGAAGTGGTGAACCTGAGAGACAAGACACCAAGCCAGATCCGTGATCTGGGTGTCCGGCTTTCCTTCGTTCCGGAAGATCGACTCGGCATGGGTCTTGTGGGTTCGATGGACTTGGTCGACAATATGATGCTGCGTTCTTATAAAAAAGGAAAAACGCAGACCTTGGATCGAAAACAGCCTAAGAAGCTTGCGGAGGATATCGTCTCGGAATTGGATGTGAAAACCCCATCCATCTCCACGCCGGTCAGAACCCTCTCTGGAGGAAATGTCCAGAAGGTTTTGGTCGGAAGAGAAATCTCCATGGCTCCGAAGGTCTTGATGGTTGCCTATCCTGTCCGCGGACTGGATATCAATTCCTCCTATCTCATCTACAATCTTCTCAATGAGCAGAAGACGAAGGGTGTCGCCGTCATCTATGTCGGCGAGGACCTCGACGTCTTGATCGCCCTTTCGGATCGAATCGTGGTCCTCGGTGATGGCGAGGTGAGAGGAATTCTCGATGCGAGAAAGACGAATAAAATGGAAGTCGGCAAATTGATGACGAAAGAAAATTCATCTGAGGAGAAAGAAAATGGAAAATAAAATCTTCAAGAAAAGAGAACCCCGATTCCATATTGTCAAAAGAGTCGACATGCCGACCTGGAAGAAAGTTTCCTATCGCCTTGTCGCTGTCTTGGTGGGTCTATTGATTGGTTCCTTATTGCTTTTTGCCTTTACGAAAGCTAGTCCAGTCACGTTCGTCACAGAACTCTTCAATGGCTGCTTTGGAACCTCAAGAAGACGCTGGATCCTCTTTCGTGATATGTCCTTGCTTCTCATTGTCAGCCTCGGCCTTGTTCCTGCCTTCAAGATGAAGTTCTGGAACCTGGGTGGAAACGGTCAGATTCTGATGGGGGCTTTAGCCGCCGTCGCCTGCATGTATTTCATGGGAAAACAGGGCGTAGCGAATTGGATCATCATTCTGACGATGGTCTTTGCCAGTATTCTTTCCGGCATGATCTGGGCTCTGATTCCGGCCATCTTCAAGGCTTTCTTCAATACGAATGAATCTCTGTTCACATTGATGATGAATTATGTTGCCGCTGGTTTGGTTTCTGTCTTCATCACTGCGGTCGTCAAGACCGGTACGGGTGTTCTTCCTTTGATTGAAACAGGAAATCTTCCTAAAATCTATAATAATGACTATATCTTATGTATCCTTGTCGCGGTCGTGATGTTTGCCTTCATGTTCTACTATCTGAATTTCGGAAAGCACGGCTATGAGCTCACCGTTGTCGGCGAATCGAGAAATACCGCCAAATATATCGGTCTGAATGTCAACAAGGTCATCCTGAGAACGCTCGCCTTGAGCGGAGCCATCTGTGGCATTGTCGGATTGCTTCTGGCCGGTGCCATCAACCACTCGGTCACGACCGCCAGTGCGAACGATATGGGCTTCACCGCCATCATGGCGACCTGGCTTGCCAAGTTCAATCCATTCATGATGATCCTGACCTGCTTCTTAATCACCTTCCTCGATCGTGGAACCGCACAGGTTCTCACCTCAATTGGCATCACCAACAGTTCAGTTTCGAAGATCATCATCGGTCTTGTCTATTTTGCGGTCATTGCGGTCGAATTCTTCGTGAGTTATCAGATTGTTCCTACAAATAAGAAGAATACTTCCCGCAAGGATGTCCTTCTTGAGGGCATCGAAGTCGAAACAGTCAAGGAGGGCAACTAGTATGGTGGTATCGATTCTTCAAAGTGCGATCATCATCGCGACCATCTTCCTTTATGGCTGTCTAGGTGAGACATTGATGGAAAAGGCCGGACATCTCAACCTAGGTATTCCAGGCATCATGTGCCTTGGAACCTTCGGCGGATGCTATGGCATTTCCCTCTATATGGCAGGCTTTGCAGACAATCCGGAGAGTGCGAGATGGTTCGGATTGGTCGTCGTTGCCATTCTCTTTAGTGCTTTGTTCAGTCTTCTTGGTGGATTGATCTACGCCTTCCTGACGGTCTCATTGAAGTGCAACCAGAACGTAACAGGCTTAGCCTTGACGATCTTCGGGGCCGGCTTTGCCGATTTCTTCATGTCGCAGATCAATTCAGACAATTTTGCTGCCGCAAGCCGTATCATCAAGGCCAAGCTTCCTTTCGCTGATTCGATGATTGCCTCGGAAAACGCCTTTGTCAGCGGCGTGGGCAGCGTCATTTTCGGATATGGTATTTTAGTTTATCTTGCCATTGTCGCAGCCATTGTTCTTGCCATCGTCTTGAAGAGAACAAGAGTCGGTTTATCCCTGAGAACTGTCGGCGAGAGCCCGGCGACAGCGGATGCCGCTGGCATCAATGTCAGTCTCTACAAGTATTGTGCCATTCTCATCGGATCGGTCTTGGCCGGTTTAGGCGGATTGACGCACATCATGCAGAATACCGGCGGAACCTGGGAGAATTCCACGACAATCCAGAGCTTCGGATGGCTTTCCATCGCCCTGGTCATCTTCTGTATCTGGAAGCCGATATTGGCGATCGGCGGATCCCTCATCTTCGGATTCCTCTTCATTCTTCCTTCCTATGTCGGTGGCATCACACCGGTCGAGATGAAGCTGATGTCGGTCGGTCCCTATATCGTCACCATCATCGTTTTGATCATCACGAGCATTGTCGGAAAGAAGAGCGTTCAGCCACCTTCTTCACTCGGTCTTTCCTATTTCAGAGAAGAAAGATAAAAAGAAAGACTGTCTATTTCCTTGTCGAATCAGGGAACAGGCAGTCTTTTTCAGTTGTTTCGAAATTTGGAATTGATCACTAGCAGGAAAATATCACATATTTGTCTATTTTCTTTTTTGGTTTGCTTAGGTGCTTTTTCTTTTCTTCCGGGGCCTCCGTCTCCTCGATGACCTGTTTCGGGATCATCGCCATGTGGCCGCATTTCACGCATTCGCAGATGGGAAACGGGTCGTCGCTGAATTCCCAGCACTCGAAAACCATGTCCGCTTCGGCGGACTCCTCATACCCGCAGTGCGTGCATTTCATGTCGACGACTTCCGTGTATTCCCTGTATTCCCTCCTTGGGAAATATGATAGCTTATGGTTGATGTGCATCTAGCCCCGCATTCGCAGATTATGAGCGAATAGCCATATGTTCTCATGACCTGGCATAGCTCGCACGAGTAGTTTCCTGTGCGGCACGTCGTAAAACTTCTCCTGGACGGACGCCGAGATTCTGTCCCTGTACTTCTTTCCGCAGGACGGACAGAACCTTGATTTGCATATGAACCTGATTATTTCCATGCTGTTGCATTCCGAGCACTCCACAATCATGTATCCGCTGTCCGGCATCCCATGGCCTTCTGGAGTTGATCGTTGTAGATTGGCTTTATGTAGAAGGTATCTTTTCTGTAGTCTGAGTGCGGAAAAAACTGTCTTATGGAAGACCAAAAAAGGCTAGCGTGAGCTAGCCACCCGATGAGTAATCATCGGTTTTGTTCTGGCGATAGAAAAAATATTTCATCTTTTTCCGAAATTTTGCCTTCTTTCTCTCCCATATATCTATGAGGAGGAAGAAAGAATGGAAGC
>CAVCCX010000031.1:0-20841 GCA_963600815.1 Bacteroides uniformis
AGCTCAAGGTCGACTCCACTCCTGAGGATGCCATATCCCAGATCAAGGAGAAGGAGTATTTCTCTTCATTGGGTTCTTACAAGGGAAAGGTTCTCCTTCTTGGCATCAGCTATGATTCCAAGACAATGAAGCATGCCTCGAAGGTGGAGTACATAACTCTCTAAAAAACATTTCAGTCAAAAAGACTGCCATCCTCTTATAGAAAAGGAGACTTGGCAGTCTTTTTGGTTTGTCATTTTCAGATAGAACGGACGAGTTCCTTTTTCTCTTCTGGAAGGTCTTTGATTTCGAATTCCGGCTTGGCAAGAAGGAAGCCCTGCACATAGTCAACACCGAGATCTTTGACCATCTTGAGTTCTTCGACGGTTTCGACAGACTCGGCGACAACCTTGATATGGTTGATGCTGCAATAGGAAAGAATCGACTTTGCCAGTCTCTGCTTCTTTTCATCCTTATCGATGTTGCGGATCAGGGAGCCTTCGATCTTGACAAATTCCGGCGTGTAGGAAAGAATCATGCCGATATTGTTGTATCCTGTTCCATAATCATCGATGGCATAGGTGATGTTGTACTGATTGAAGAATTCGATTTTTCGTTGGATGACCTTGTTCTGACCCATATCTTCTTCGATCAGTTCGACGACGAATCGATCCAATTTATCCTTATAGGCTTCGACAAAATGGGAGAGATCCTCATCATTGAGAACCTGGGAGGAGATGGAATTGATGAAAAGTTTCTTATCAGAGTTTGTGGAAAAGAAGGTTTCCGGAGCCAAGAAGCTTGTGAGTTTTTCGATATCATAGAGACGATTGTATTTCTTTGCGGCATTGAGAACACTTAATGGAGACAATCCCTTGATTTTCGGTCTCATCAAGGCTTCATAGCCAAGAATCTCACCATTATGGATATCGATGATCGGCTGATAGGCATATTGGAGAAGTTTCTTATCGATAATTTCCAATAGATCCTCATAGAGAATGGTTTCATATTGGAACTTCATTTCGGCTTCTTTATCAAAGGCACGGACACAGTTCTTTCCGCTGGATTTTGCCAAATACATCGCATAATCGGCTTTCTTGTTCATTTCCTCAAAGGTCATGCCTTTTCGATACTGGCAGATACCGATGCTCAAGGAGATGAAGATTCTTCCATTCTTGACAGTCAGGGATTCTTTGGAGATATTTGTCAGCTCCTGGACAAGTTCATCTTTTTCTCCTCCCTGAGGCTCGAAGAGATAGAGAACGAATTCATCGCCTGAGACATGGCAGGAATAGAAATGAGCGAATTTCTCACCGAGTCTGCCTAAGTAGCGACCGACTGTGCGGAGATATTCATCGCCGACATCATGTCCGTATTGGTCGTTGATGTATTTGAGGTTATCGATATCGATCATGAAGAAAGAGGCATCCACCTCCTTTTTCATCACTTCCTTGACCTTGAGAAGGAAACCTCTTCGATTGAGAAGTCCTGTGAGAGGATCATAGTCTCTCTCATGAAGGATTTTCTTCTTTTCCTCATAGGCTTTTGTCTGATCAATCAAGGTGGCGATGGCACCATAGTCCTGCATAACAATCTTCATCTGCAGGAATCGCTGCTGGATGTAGAAGGAGATTTCACCGGGCTTTTCTAAAATCGACTCATCTAAGTCTGAATAGGTCGAGGAGACAATCGACTCCTTGACCTTATAGAGCAGGTCGAGGAAATCTTCTTTGGACAGGGTTTCTTCCTTGCAGTCTAAGAAGAGCATCTTGAAGAACTGTGCGGTGGAGGAGACCATCTTATCTTTCTTGGTATATTCGAAGAAACCAACCTGGAGAGAGGAGTCTTCGATGATGCGCTTGAGCTTGTTGTTCAAAGAGAGATTCTTCTTCGAATAGGAATTGATTTCCTGAATCAAGGTATCGACTTCTGTGATATTCGTCAAAGGGATATCTGTGATATTCTCTCCATTCAATGAAGAAGAGACTTTGACAATCGGCCTTGCAATCACCACGCTGACAACAATGGAGATGAGAATCAAGAGAACAAATGTAATCAAATAGATATAGATGATCTGATGAATGGCGGCATTCGAGGCCTTGAAGACCTTGTCCTTGGGAAGTATTCCGATGATAGACCATTGCTCATCAAACGGATTGGCATTGTTATAGAAATTCAGAGAGACCTCATCATAGAGTTCCATCACGCCATCATTCTCGAATTCCTGGATATCTTGATATTTCGTCTGACTGAGGGAGATTTTCTCATAATTCGGAAGCGAATAATCCATGAAGGAATTGAAGTAGCCTAGGAACTTTCCATCCGATTTCTGTGCAAGAGAAATATTGATTTCCTCGCCCTTGTTGAGACTGGATAAAGAGGTCTTGAGATAATTCTCCGTCAGTCCGATTCCCAGAACGCCGAGAAGCTTTCCATCGACAACAAGAGGCATCGAATAGGTTAAGACACGATTCGATTTGATTGTGGCAAGACTCGACCAGTACCCTTGGACTGTCTGATTCTCCTTATAGTATTCGAGCGGTTTTGAGAAGAATTCCGTGTTTTTTATGTCGCTGAAGGAATTGGACTCAATCGTATTGTCTAAGCCATATCCCTGTTCATAGAAGATATTCCAGACTCTCTGTGGCGCAAAAAGGATATCGACTTGACTGTTGGAGGAAAACTTCGGATTCTTCGAGCGCATATACACCAAAAGTTTTTTATCCGAAGAAGGAAATTGGTTGTCTAGGATGATATAAGCATCATTGACTTTATTGGAGGTGATCATCTCATTGAGATAGGAAGAGACATCACAGAGGTATTCGATGGATTCATCCTCATCCGTGAGAAGGGTATCCAAGGAAGTCTGACTTTTTTTGCTATTTAGGCGATAGAGGGATTTTGTCTCATCTTCGATTTTCGTATAGATGGAATCGATATTGTTCCATGAATTGGAAATCAGATTCTCGACATAATTCTTTCGGACGTTCACCGTGGACTGAAAATTCGTCACCAAAGATTGGTTGATGGTATTTTCGATGACATTGAAATAAAGAAGACTCGCCACACTCAGGCTCTCCAAAAGGAAAACCAACAGAACTGGAATGATGATGCGGAAGGCGATGCTCTTTTTCAGTTTCTTGAATTTTTCAGGCATGTTCAATTAGGAAAGAGAAGAAAACCACTCCTCAAATTTTTCATCGGAGGTATATTCTGCGATGACATTCTCGTCATAATTCGAAGCAGTGACAGCCGTTTTCGCCTCCTTGCAGGCTTTGGTCAAGGACGTATTGAGTTTGTTTCGATAGCTTGTTCCGCCTTCGCCGACGATATTTGAATACATCGTATTCTCTTTGATGGTTGTTTTGGCAACGGCAAATGTTTCCTTGAATTTCGTGTTGGTCTGTGCATTGACAAAATCATCATCGAATCCATCAATGGTCGCCGGGAAATAGCCACTGTTAGCCGAAAATTTCTGAATATTCTCCTTCTTCGTCAGCCACTTCAGGAAGGTGGCTGCTGCTTTTTCCTGTTCTGTGTTCGACTTGGAGATGCAGAAACCAGCGCCCTGACTCACTGCATAATTCTCGCCATCCTTGAATTTCGGGGCCTGGATGACTTTGGCTTCAATATCATACTTCTCGGTGTCGGAGACAACGACATTGTTCGGGAAATACCCTCCCGAGGAGGTCGAACCGACATAGGCAAGAATCTTTCCATTCTTGATATCATCCGAGCGGAAAGAGCCTACAGCATCAAAATATCCTTTCACAAAAGGAACATAGTAGGAATCCCACAATTTCCGGAAGACGGATTTATCATAGTTGATGCCATAATTGTTCTTTTCATCATAGTGAAGGATATCGATGCCAAGCTGCTTGGCACCGATGACAAAATAGTTGTCCAGAGAGTCTCTTCCATAGAAAGACTTCTTCGTCTTCTCATAATACTTCTCTGAGACATCGATGATTCCTTCGATCGTCGACAAATCGCTATATTGGATATTGAGTTCCGGATATTGAGCGATGAATTTATCGAAATCAGTCTTATTGATATACAAAGCCTCGGTCGATTTGGAGACAGGAAGAATCTTGAGTTTCTTATCCGAAGAGATTCTTCCTTCATTGAGGAATCCCGAATCAAAATTGGAAAGTTCTTCCTCTGTGAAGTAGTCATCAAGGGAAGCGACCTTGTTGAGCTTATCCAGTTCATAGGCCGTATCAGAATAGGCTAGGAAAAGATCAGGCATGGATCTGGTTCCCACCTTGTTCTCCGCGGTATCCAACAAAGCCTGGAGAAGATCATTGACTTTCTTTCCCTGGCTTTGGGCTGTCACAGCAATGCGGGTTTTCTGTCCTTCAGTGGAATTGAATTCATCCACAAGGCTTTGGAAGGATGTTTCCGTATCACCGTTATAGTATGTCCAGATCTGAAGCGAATAGTATTTCGACTCCTGTTTGGTGCAGGAAGCAAGACTCAACATCGTCAGCATGCTCAGAAAGAGATTGATTTTCTTATGTTGCATAGTGTACCTCAAATATTCGAAGAAACAACTTTACACATTATACATTGTTGGTAAAATAGTTAGCAACATTGAATTTTTTGTTTCAGGATGAATTTCTCTTCTGGAATCAAAAGGAAGACAGAAAGAGCAGAATGCTGTGACTTTTTTGCTTTACAGTCGACCATAAACATAGAGAGAAAATATACATTCTTAAATAAAAACAACTATTTTCATTTTATTTATCCTATTTTTAGGACGAATTGTTCATATACACCAAAAAAGAAAAACAAAAACATATTAAATGTTTCTTTTCTGTTTTTTTATGCTATAATTGTATCTAGAAATCACAGGAAAAGTGATGGAAGAAAAGAGGAACGACCAATTATGAGAAAAAAAGCAGTTGACCAGAAAATCACCAACGCACTCTTCGAATTGATGGAAGAAAAAGAATATAGCGAGATTTCCATCACCGATATCGCTGCCCGAGCGGGCGTCAGCCGTGTCACCTACTATCGAAAATTCGATTCGAAAGAAGCCATCATCCTTCGCTTCTTTGAGATGACCAAGGAAAAATACATGTCTACCTTGTCTTTGAACAGCAATCTCCCACCGGAAGACAATGAAGTGACGATTCTTGGATTGTTCCTTTTCTTCAAATCCAATATGAAGGCCAACAAATGCCTGAGAAAAGCTGGATTGGAATCGGAATTATTGAAATTCCTTTCCAACGAATTCATGGAGAATCTTCCCATCAAATTAGAAAAATATACCGCACTCTTTGTCGCCGGTGCTCTCTACAATGTCCTGATCAACTGGCTGGACAATGACTGCAAGGATCCCCTTGAAGAAGTCTCCAAGCCCTTCCTTACAATCAAGTCGATGCCACAATAAAACGAAGAAAACGCTTCATTTCGTTTGCAAGGCTCCTGAAAAGGAGTCTTTTTTTGTTTTTCCTCTTTTCATTTGAAAAGGAGAAGTGTAATATATCAGTGATATATCAGGAGAAAGCTTATTTATGAACGCTTATGATGAACTGAAAAAAGACATCATTCTCGGAACCTTGAAGCCTGGCGAAGTCTTCAATGAAAAAGAATATGCCGCGAAACTGAATGTCTCAAGAACTCCTATCCGGGAAGCAATCCTGAAGTTGGCAGAGGAAGGCTATGTCCAGATTCTACCGCGAAAGGGAACCTTGATCAGCACGATATCCTTGAATGACATTCTAGCCATCTATGAATTCCGTCTTCTTCTTGAGCCGAATATCCTTCTTCTTCTCAAGGACAAGATGATCGACGAAAATTGGATTGATGATCAAATTTCCCTCTTTGAAAAAATGAAGAAGGAAACGCCACCCATACTGGAGACCATCGAAAATGATCATGACAAGGATTTCCATATCGGACTTGCCCGATTCACCAAGAATGCCTATATCGAAAAAGAGATGTCCGACATCATGGATCGATGTCTGAGAATCCGAACGCTTTCCAGCCAGGAATCGAAAAAAAGATATGTCGAGTCCCTTGAGGAGCATCTGAAGATTCTTTCTGCCCTCAAGGAAAAAGATATGAATAAAGCCTCAATGATGATGAAGAAACATTTGAAGAATACCCTGAACGGTTTTTCTTTCTTAGGAGCGAACAATTAATATGAATTTAGCAATGATTTCCTTTATCCAGGTCGCCACGCTGTTTGTGATGATTTTCTTGGGATTCCTTCTGACGAAAATCGGACTTATCAAGATTGATGCCAAATCCACCTTGACGAATATCCTTGTCTATCTTGTCGTCCCCTGCATGATTGTCAATTCGTATATCACCACATCCTTCAACGATGAAGTTCTGATCAATCTTCTCTGGTGCTTCCTTTTCTCCTTCTTGAGCATGGTGGTGTGTGCTGTTGTCATCATGCTCATCTCCCATTTCTGGAAAACCGATCAGAGAAACATTCTCCGTTTCGCCATGATCTTCTCGAATTCCGCCTATATGGGATTCCCGCTCATCGAAGCCTTATTCTCTTCAGAAAGTCTCATCTATGCCTCGAGCTTCCTTACAGTGTTCAACATTCTTCTTTGGACATTCGGCTACACATTGGTTTCGAAATCCTTCCAGCCCAAGAAGATTGCCATCTCCTTATTGAAGACACCAGTCATCTATGCTCTGATTCTCGGCCTCATCCTCTTCTTCTGCAAAGTACAGGTCAACGAATATATCCAGAAGCCCTTGGCCCTGATTGGAAACATGAATACGCCTTTGAGCATGTTCATCATCGGCATGGTCATGAGCACAATGCAGCTGAAGAAGGTCATCAAGGATGTCTATATGTGGCTCACCATCGCCATCAAACTGATTCTCTGTCCATTCATCACACTCGGAATCCTTTGTCTCTTCCGTCTCTTCCTCAATCTCGATACGCTCATGCTGCAGGTCATCTTCATTTTGATGGCATGTCCTTGTGTCAGCATCACCAGCGTCTTTGCCATCCAGTTCCACTTCGATGAAGATGTTGCTGTTGCAAGCGTCGTCATATCCACCCTCTTGTCGATGATTTCCCTTCCCTTATTCACCATGCTGATTGCTGCGATTCTATAGAAAAGAAAGGAAAAAGATATGAAACACATTGTCAAGACGACTTACCATTTGGATGACATCACCTCTGCGATTGAAAAAGCCAATGAGGGAGATGAGATCATCATCAGCAAAGGAACCTATTATTCCTACCCCTGGACACTGAAAAGCAACATCACCATCACCATCGAAGAAGAAGCCAACGTCTATTTTTCAATCGATATCCACGACTATCTTGAAAAGACCTTCATCCGTTTTGAAGGCGTGGAATGCTTTGCCTTCCATCCTCTTATCTACTCCTACAAGAAAAACAACATCACCATACAGGGAAAAGGAAAAATCTATGGCAACGGCTACGTCTGGTGGAAGAACAAGAAATTGCAAGCCGAATCCTGCAACCGCCTCTGCTATGCTGAGGCCAAGAAGATTCCGCTTGAAGAAAGAGTCCCCGACCTCAAGACAAGCTGTCTGAGACCGGACTTCATCGAACTTGTCGAAGGAGAGAATATCCATCTTCGTGATTTCACAATCGTCGATTCTCCCATGTGGATGATTCATCCTGTCTATTGTAAGAATGTCCATATCGAGAATATCTCCCTTTATTCGGATGGTCCGAATACGGATGGCATCGATCCTGACAGTTGCGAAGATGTCCTGATCGAAAACTGCTCCTTCCATACCGGAGATGATGGCATCGCCATCAATTCCGGGCTCAATGAAGATGGAATGAGAGTCAACCGTCCCTGCCGAAATGTCGAAGTCAGAAACTGCCTTTTCTATAAGGGACATGCGAGTGTCGCCATCGGTTCAGCCATGAGCGGAGGCGTCGAAAATATCTATATCCATGATCTGAAGATCATCCAGTCGGAAAGAGGAATCCGCATCAAATCCCTTCCCGGACGCGGCGGCTATGTCAAGGATGTCGAAATCGAGAATATCCAGATGGAGAGAATCGAAAAGGAAGCCATCGATATCACGATGAATTACCCGAGTTCGACTTCCATTCCCTATTCGACAATCCCACCCCTCTTCTCTGATTTTGCCTTCAAGAATGTCTCTATCGAAAAAGCCAAGGTCGGTGTCTCGATCATCGGACTAAGCGATTCTTATGTCAAGAATGTCACATTCGAGGATCTCGAAATGAAAGATGTCATGACAAAAGTCATTTCTCTATATGCAGAGGACGATTTCTCTTATTTGGCAAAGAAAATGTAAGGGCTTTTCATCTTTACATTGCTTTATGGAGTGTAAAATTCTATAATTTTGTGTATGCAACAAAAAATATTGGATTTTATTTCTTCTTATCCTGTCGATGTCCGGTACGACAATATGACCAAAGCTTTCTCCAAA
Organism: Bacteroides uniformis; assembly: GCA_963600815.1. Classification (GTDB taxonomy): domain Bacteria; phylum Bacillota_I; class Bacilli_A; order RFN20; family CAG-288; genus Enterosoma. The sequence goes on from CAVCCX010000031.1 coordinate 8,398, forward strand.
AAGGTTTTCTATGCCTTTGGAGACTATCTCATTCAGGAAAAGATTCCCTTTGCTCTCTTCTTCATCGATTTCGATACCTTCAAGAAAGTCAACGACAATCTTGGCCACTCCGTCGGAGACCAGGCATTGATCGATTGTGTCCGCATGCTGAAGACAAACATCCTCGATTTTGGATTCCTTTTCCGCATCGGTGGGGATGAATTTGCCATCGTCACACCCAATGTCCAGGACAGACAGCGTGTATGGGATATCGCACATACCTATTCCGAATATGTTCGAAACAGCCATTTTTCCTATTTGAAGCCTGTCTTCCCAGAAGGAAACATCACCCTGACATCTGGAATCGTGCGCTATCCTTTCGATGGCGTGGATATGCAATCTCTTCTTTCCTTGGCTGACAAAGCCCTCTATCGAGGAAAGCAGAAAGGAAAGAATTGCTTCATCATCTATGATAAGCAGATGCATGCGAATATCACCGTTTCCAACAAGCAGAACAATATCCGTCCCTCGGATATGATTCTTTGTGTGTTCAAAGCCTTCCAGAAAGAGAAGGATAGCATCCTTGCCTTAGGAAACCTAAGCCAGTCATTTGGAAAAATCTATGCGAATTCCTTGATTGTCTATCAGGATGACATACGCAGCCAGATTCTCTATCGCGATGAGGCGGAAAGAGAAGTCAGTTTCATCCCACTGACGGAGGAGGAAATCAATCTTCCGACAGAAGGCAAAAAGATGGTATATAAGAAAAACATCATGAATGACATCTCACAGTCTTCCCTTCTTCGAAAGATGGAACTGATGCATATTCGAACTTTCTTAGCCTACAAGATTGTCTCGCCGGAGAAAAAAGATGGCTATTTCATCATCATGGCCAGAAGAGACAAGGTCTGGAGCGAAGAGGAAAGAGGCTATTATCTGACCGCCTGTCTTCTCTTCTCCACATTGAATCTGAAATAAACCGCTTTCTACTCGAAGGCGGCTTTTTTTGTTCTATAATTTTTTCGTATGACGAAAAAATTCCATTTGAATTCCAAAATCGACATGACGGAAGGCAGCATTGCCAAAAAAATGATTCTTTTTGCGTTGCCTGTTCTTTTGAGCGGTTGGCTTCAGCTTCTCTATTCCGCAGCCGACTTGATCACCTGCGGAAACTTCGGTTCCGAGAACTCGGTCGGGGCCATCTCCGCAACTTCTTCTCTGACGAGTCTCATCATTTCTCTCTTCATGGGATTCTCTGTCGGAGCAAACGTCCTGATTGCCCAGGCCTATGGTGCAAAGGATACGAAAAAAGCTGAGCGCATCATGCAGTCGACCTATTTCTTGGGAATCCTCTCCGGGATCATTCTGATGGTCATCGGTGTGACGATGTCACGTCTCTTCCTCGAATGGATGGATACACCGAGTGATATCATCGATTTATCCACCACCTATATGGTCATCTATTTCATCGGTGTGCCGTTCAATATCATTTACAACTTCGGTGCCGCCATCATGCGAGGACTTGGCGATACTACAAAGCCATTCCTCTTCCTTGTCATCTCTGGCATCATCAATGTCGGATTGAACTTCTTGTTTGTCATCGCCTTCAAGATGGATGTCATGGGTGTCGGAATCACCACGGTGATCGCCGAGGCCATCTCTGCCTTCTTGGTCACTTTCTTCTTGATCAAGGATAAGAACGCCTTTGCAAAGCTGACAATGAAGGGATTCAAGATCCATAAGGATGAAATCTTCTCCATCATTAAAATCGGTGTGCCTGCCGGCATCCAGTCCGCCTTGTTCTCTTTGAGCAATGTTCTTCTTCAGTCGAGCATCAACTCCTTTGGTTCGGATGCTGTGACCGGTACGGGTGCAGAATCCTCCATCGAATCTTTCCTGTCGGTCGGTGTCGATGCCTTTGCCCAAGGTGCTGTCGCCTTTGTCGGAGCCAATTATGGAGCCAAAGATAAAAAGAGAATCCATCAGAGCGTCTTCTATTCCTCCCTCTATGGCCTTCTCTTCTGTGTGGTTGCCGGTGTCTTCGTCTTCTTCATGTCTGAGCCACTCTTGAGAATCTATATTTCCAATCCGACAGCCATTGCCTATGGAAAAGAGAAGATGCAGATCATCGGTGCAACGTATACAGTCTATTGTCTTGTCTGCACGATTTCGAGTGCCATAAGAGGCTTTGGATATTCCTTAACGCCGATGATTGTCTCCCTTGTCGGTATCTGTGCATTGAGAATCATCTATATCTATACGTTCTTCAATCTCGAACAATTCCATACCATCTTCGGTCTTTATCTTTCCTACCCCATCAGCTGGGGCATCACCATGGTTGCTCATTTCATCTGCTATTTCCTTCTATCGCGGAAATCCTTTAAGAGGATGGAGGAAAAGAACAATACAGCCGAAGAGGCTGGAACGAACTAATTTCTTTAAATATAGTTTCACTTCAATCGAAAACCCTCAGCGCTGCTGAGGGTCATTTTAGTATCGTAAGAATGTCCTTGAAGCTCTTGATCAGGTAATCCGGATTCGACTTCTTCAGTTCGTCCTTGTTACCATATCCATAGAGACATCCAATCGTCTTATAGCCGACTTTCTTGCCGGCCAAAACATCCATCGGTGTATCCCCGACCATATAGGAGATTTCAGAATGTGGTGTTTCCATCTCTGCTTTGAGGATGACTTCTTCTTTGCTGGCATGGCTTCCATTAGAAGAAGCACCATAATACCCTTCAAAGAAGGGTGCAATCTTGCAATGCGTAACCAATTTTTTTCCTAAGTCGTAGGCTCTTGAGGTTCCTAGATAGATAAGATAGCCTCTCTTTTTGAGTTCCTCCAAGGAAGAAAAGACATCCTTGTAGAGGTCGATATCAAAAAGACAATTCTCCTTCTGATAGTTCCTGTAATAGGCCATGCAGTCTTCCAGATCTTCTTCCTTTACATGACAGAGCCGGAAGCATTCCTTCAAAGGCGGACCGACAAAGAAATCCAGTTCGGAATAGGGAATCTCCTCATATCCGAAATGCCTCAAGGTCGCATTGCAGGAATTCTTGATGCTTCTTCCAGAATCATAGAGGGTTCCATCCCCATCAAAGATGACTTTCTTGTTCATTCTCCGTTGTCTCCATTTTGACTTCAGCCTGTACTGGCTGTTCGATTTTCTTTTTCCGGTCTTTGAGATAGAAAGGAAGGAAGAAGGCAAAGAAGACACAGGGGATGATCAGAGCAAGGATGAGGAAATAAAGAATCCATTGCCATTTCTCCGTAATCACGATATCCAAGGGGATATCCGTGGTGAAGAAAAGATTCGCATTGGAGATGATTTCGACTGGCTTAAGGACAGTGTTCGGATCTCTTCTGACGACCGTGAACATCGAATTGACCATCAGGGAGAGACAGCCTAGGAAATACATCATCTTGATGCCATAGAAAGAATCCTTGAAGTGGAAATCCAGTCGTTTGTCCGTCATGATGAACAATCCGGCAAAAAGAAGGTAGGAATGAATCAGAAAGAAGGAATAATAGATGGGGGAGATGAAGCATTTATCCATCCAGCCCGGTTCGTTCTTCAATGTGAAGACATTCGAGAGGATCAAAGCGACACTCGCACCGAAAATGGCCGTCGGAAAGAAGAAGGAAAGAATCTGTTTCTGTTTCTTCATATTCTTCGATCTTGCTGCGATATAGAGGAAGATGAACTGGATCGAGCAGAGATGCAGTGGAAAATCCCTCGGATCGAAATAGGGTGCATAATGCGTGATGCCACCGACATTGTGTTCATTTCCCTGGGCGTAGGGAAGAAAATCCATCATGCCGAACATCTGAATCATTTCCTGAAGAAAGACAAAGCCGGCAGATATATATAAAAACGTACTCAGCTTGAGATGTGTCTTGAATCGGAAAATATAAAAGCAAAGCACAATCAGGAAAATGGAGATGCCCAACCAAACAAAATGTTGCCAAGAAAACATAAGATACTTCCTCTCTTGGTTTTTATTATACTCTCTTTAGGCTTTTTCTTCAATGAGAGAAGCACAACTTGCATACAAGTAATAGGCTTTGTCTTTTTTTTGCATCGAAAAACCACCCCTCAACGAGGAAGGGTGGCTGATGAATTATTCCTGAATGGTGGCGTTTGTATCACCAGGCAATCTCTTCTTGAAGAGGAAATCACTCTTACGGATGAAGATGTCGATGAGGAAGAGGATGACACTGATCAGAAGGAAGATCATCATTGTGGAGAAGTAGCTCGAATAGGCAATCTCCGATTCAGCATTTCCATATTCGATGCTGTTGGAGGTATTGGCACCATTGCACTGCTTGGCAAGGCGATACATGAGGTCATTCTCCTCCTGAGAGAAGAAGTTGTATTCCTTGGAATAATCGAAGTAGAGTGGAAGCGTCGCGGTGGCTGTCTCTGTGGAAGAAACAACACCATCCGTGGATTCATAATAGGAAATCTCGACCGTATATTTTCCTGTGGCATTCATGGCGATCGAGCAGGAATAGTCTGTTCCATCATAGAGAAGCTCATAGGTTTCTTCCTTGTTGTCCGGATCTTTGACCTTGATTGTGATCTTTCCAGTATAGTCTCCGTTGTTCGGATTGACTTTCACTGTCGAGGTCGTTCCATAATTGTCATAGGTCATATCCAGGAAGTTCTTGGTCGAACGTTCCGGAAGAGAGGTGGTCTGCATATTCTTGAAGAACTGCTTACCAGCGGCGGATGCTCTGAAGTAGGATATATCATCTCCGGCGATATTGGCTGTAAAGGAGGATACGGTTCCTTTTCCATACGACCAATAGGCATACAGTGGCACGTTATAGGTAACCGTCGTCTCATCGCCATCATCATTCGTCTGCGTCTTGATGTAGGTCGAAGTGAGAATCGTATTGGCCTGTGGCTTGATACGGCAATAGTTGAATCCGCTGATGGTCGGGAAATCATTTCCTGTGTTGGCTAAGACAGAATCATCGCCATTGCGGATAACGATCTGCGTATCATCCTGAAGAATATGAATCTTCGTGATTTCTTCGCTGACGGAATTGACCATGACATCGACAAGCTGCTGAGCGGAACGGACATAGTAGTAGTTTCCGTTTCCATAGGTAGCCATCTTCTTCAGACGGCTTTCACCGCTCTTGTTGGAGATGTTGATGAAGGAACAGGTGATGTTGTCCGCGGCAAGATTGCGGACAATCTTGAACAAATCGGAATCATTATCGAATGGGTCACCATCCGACAATGTGATGATCGTCTTGAATTCGGCGGTGGAATTGTTCAGCTGTTTTCCGCACTGCTTCAAGGCAGCACCCATGACGGTACCACCCATGGAGGTGAGCTTGTTGACAGCGGCAGCAATTTCATCCTTGTTGCGGATACTTGTCAGCGGCTTGATGATATGGGTATCACTTTCGAAGGTGGTGACACCGACCATATCTTCATCCGAGAAGGTATCCAAGGCTGCGATGCAGCCCTTCTTGGCCATGCCGATTCGATTATCGGTTTCCATGGATCCGGAGACGTCGATGAGGAAGATAACGGCTTTTCCGCCTTCAGAATGGGACTGAATCGGAAGGATATCGCCGAAATCGCTCATATAGGCATAATCGGAATTGTTCAATCCCGTATAGGTATCACCAAAGGTGAGAAGGGATTTGCCATAGACAGAGACAGCCGCTTTGAGGTTGCTGACGAACTGCTTGGCAATCGAAGGAGTAGTCGAAGTATCGATCTCCTCATCCAATTTGGAGACATTGAAGTTGGAAAGAACAATTTCATCGTACTGGACGAAATCTTCCGTCTTGTAGGGAACATTCATGTATTCGAAGGAATACGTGACCTGATCGCTATCGGTGTAGATGCCGATTTCCTGCAAGGCAGACATTTCGTCTTCTTTTGTCTCACCCGAGAGGAAGAGAACCTTGAAGTCATCATCACAGGTCTGTGTGAAGCCCATGGTGTTGTTTTCGACAAATGTATCCGATCCAGGAGTCAAGGTGATCTGATAGTCGAAGGATCCAGCCTTATCGGTCGGAAGCGTATAGGTGACGACATTGAGACCCTTGGAGATGGTTCTCTTTGTGTCGGAATTGTCGATGAGGTTTCCATTCGAGGTCAATTTGACGACACAATCCGTCGTTCTTGTCGAACGGATGGAGATCTTGACGGTTTCCGTTCTTCCGACAAAAGCATGATCGGTATATTCGATACCGGTGACGGCAACTTCGTACTTCGGATTCTGTTCCACAGTGACCGTATCGAGCTGGACATCGTTGGAAAGAAGCGTCTGAATGGTGTCGATGGCAGAACCATCGGTTTCATACCCATCGGAGATGAGAACCATTCGACGGGCGACATTATCGGAAAAGAGATTGTTCGTATAGGTCAGGGCTGAAGCAATATCGGATGCGGAACGATCGATCGTTGCATCTTTGCTATCGAAGAGCTTGCTGATGGCATCGCTGGCGATGCGATCGCCGGCTTTGGCCAAGGTGACCTGGTTCTTGCCATAGGCAACCACACCGACTTTGGCTTTGGCCTGTCCGCCCTGCTTATAGAGTTCCTGAACAAGGGTGTTGAGTTTTTCAGCATTCGCGCTTTCAGAATCGGAACAATCGACAACGGCATAGACTTCAACATCGTGAGAAGTCTGAAGAAACTGGATATTGGCAAAGGCCAGGGCAAGCGTGATGGAAATCACGATGTGAAGGCCTAAGGAAATCAGATTCTTCGGACGGGATCTTTTCTGCTTTGGGAGCATGAAGAATCCGATCAAAATGGCAATGATCAGTCCCAAAGCGACGAAAAGCAACCATGGATTTTCAATCTTAATATTGCTCATGTGCGTAAACGATCCAATCGAGGGCAAAGACAACGGCCGCAACAATGACAAACGGAAGGATGTTGTCGAACAAACCATCCCCTTTCTTCGTGTTGACATTCATTACGAGGTTGTAGTTCTTGTTCTCCTCGACAAAGGGATCTTGTTCCTCCTTTGGATAACTGGCATAGACGGAAACTTCTTTCTTCGTATCGTCAGAATAATTGACTTCAATCTTATAGGAACCGACTTCATCGAAAGTATATTCGACATATTCCTTACCGGAGATATCCAAGGGTTCTTCCTTTTTCTTCGGTGTGGTGATGTTAATCTTGCTGACCAATTCCGAAAGGGAGAAAGTCGCCTTTTCCTTTGCTTCATAGGTAAACTGCTTGAGAAGCGTCGGATTGGAATAGTTGATGAAGTTTCTCACTAAGGAGACGAAGTCATAGGTGACGGCAAGGTTCGTGCAATCAAGCGGGAAGGCAAAGACTGCTTCTCTTCTTCCGCTTCCGTTCTTTCCGGCAAAGACAAGAGGTGTATTGTCATAGGACAGGACGGAAGTGAAATCGCCCGTGATGGAATAACGGATATACTGGGAGATCGGGAATTCCTTGCTGGTTGTGCAAGTCTTGGTGAATTCGTTGTAGAGAGTGTCATCCTTGTTATCGGAATACTTCATGGTGACATCCAGTCCGCTTCTTCTGTCGCCGACACGGAATCCCAGGTCGTCTGACTCGATATTCGCACAATTGATGAACCATAAGGCACCGGTCGCTGGAAGCGAGGAAATCGTCGAAACGGAATCGAAGACATAGATATCATATCCCGTCTGACCCGAATAGGACGAAGCGCTCGTGACTTCCAAGGTTCCTGCCGAAGTGATGCTCGACAAGGCGGCCTTCATATAGATCTTTGCATCGCTGCCTGCGATATAGAGGACTTTCGTCGTAGAGAGAAGAGAGGTGTTGTAGTAAATCATCGTATTATCTTCCGGCATGGAATCGCTGTTTTCGATGACAGCCTTGATTTCCTTGCCTTTGGAATACTTCTTGTCTTTATCTTCCTGCTTGACAGAGAATTCGAATTCCTGTCCTTCGGAGAATTCCTCGGTGACTTTGCCGTTTTCATCCTTCTTGGATTCGACATTGATGAAACCGGTGGATTCGTCATCGACATAGAAACGGAGTTTCAGGGAAAGATCCTTGGTCTTATCGTTGTAATTGATGACCTTTCCAGAATAATTCAAATAGTTCTTGCCATCTTCGATGGAATAGGAATACTTGAATTCCGTGATGGCATAGTTGATGGCCTTTTCATCAGAAACATCGATGAGATTGATATTCTGCAGCGTCTCTTTCTGATCGATGGCCGTCTTGGAAAAGCTCTTATCCGTAGCAAGATAGCAGACATTGCATGTGCCGTTGCTGAAGAGCTCCTGAGCCATGTTCAGGCCCTGATCCAAAGTGGAAGAGCCATAGCCTGCTGAGAGCGTATCCAAGTAGAGCTGGGCTCTGGATTTATCAATGATGGCCTTGCAGACGATTCTCGGCTCGCTTTCCGCAAGAATGATGGTGAAGGTCGATCCGAGATTGGAATCCTGAATGACTTTCGAGACATCTTCCTTCGCCAAAGAAAAACGATCTTTCTTTGATTCCTGATTGACCATGTTCATGCTGGCCGAACCATCAAGGACAAAAACATAATTGTCGGCTCCTTCCTTGACGGTAAAGACAGGATGAGCCAAGGCAAAGGACATACCGGTGATTGCCAGAATCTGAATGATTAAGGAAAGAAGGTGCTCAATCTTTCTCAATGGGTTCTTTTTCTTGAGAAATTTCTCAGAAAGTTCCCAGAGATAAGTGGAAGGAGCCGTCTCATCGCGGTATTTGTTTCTCAGAATGTAAATGATGATCAAGACAGGGATGGCAAGCAAGGCAAAGAGAGCAAATGGATAGGTAAAACTCATTTAATGACCCCCCTTTGAACCAACTTGTTCAGGAAAACTTCTTTCAGAGTATCGGTCGTCGAGGTGAGAATGTAGTCCGATTCTCTCGAATAGCAGAAGTCCTGAATCTTCTTTTCGACATATTCGACGGCTTTCGTATAGGCCTTGAGAACATCTCTTGTGACGTTGCTCTTATAGATGTGATTGTCATTTTCAGCGTCGTGGATGATGCTCTTGCCTCGGATATTCGGATGCAATTCCTCATCGGCAAGAACTTGGATGCAGAGGACGTCTCTTCTCTTGGAACGGAGATAGTCGATGGCATCAGTATAGTTCTTTTCCGTTTCGAAGTCGGAGATGATGATGCTTCTTCCATCACCATAGCCGACCGTGGAACGGACGATGGCATCCGAGATAAAGGACTCGCCTTCGAATTTGATCTTATTGAACTGATTTACGGAATTCATGAAGGAATCTCTGCCGACAAGGTTTTCGATCAAAGGTTCACACTGATGTCCGTGGATGTAGTAGACATGGACTTTGTCCATTTCCGAAACGGAAAGATAAGCCAGGGAAGTGGCAAGACGAACGACATATTCATCTTTCTTGAAGAAATTCATGGATCCCGATCCATCAATGTAGATTCTTGTCTGCATCTGTCTTTCATCAAGGAAAAGTTTCAAATACATCTTTTCGAATTTGCCATAAAGATTCCAGTCAATCTTGGAGATATCGTCGCCTTCGATATAGTCTCTGTAGTCGGCGAATTCACAGGAAGAACCATATTTTTTTGATTTGTGGTTTCCACCAAAAAGACCGGCGACATTATCTTTAACCGATAGGGTAAATAATTCCAATTGTTGGAGAAATGATTCGTCGATCACTTGTTTCATAGATTAAATGTTCTTTCTGTTTTCCTTGATCAATAAGCCAATGACCTTATCGATATCCAAACCTTCATTGATGGCATTGTAGTTGATTTTGATTCTGTGACGTAAGACCGGATAGGCAAGAGCGTCGATATCATCATAGGAGACATTGTAGTTTCCATGAATGAGGGCACGGATCTTGGCACCGGTGATGAGAGCCTGACCAGCACGAGGAGAAGCACCATAGCGGATATATTTCTTTCCGGTTTCGGAAGTGCCTTCCAATTCGGAATGGGTCATTTCGACAAGGTTCATGGCATAAGCAAGAACTTCAGGAATGACCGGGACACCTTCGGCAAGTTTTCTCATTTCGAGGATGGTCGGACCATCGACGACCTTGGTGGCGTTTTCTTCCATATGACCCTGAGTCATGTTGACGATATCACCCAATTCCTTTGTGGACGGGAACTTCATTGTGACCTTGAACATGAAACGGTCCATCTGAGCTTCCGGAAGAGGATAGGTACCATCTTGTTCGACCGGGTTCTGTGTAGCCAAGACGAAGAAAGGTTCAGCCATCTTATAGGTGACGCCGGAGACAGTGACTTTGTGTTCCTGCATAACTTCCAACATAGCGGCCTGGGTCTTCGGAGTGGCACGGTTGATTTCATCGGCTAAGACAATCTGAGCGAAAATCGGACCACGCTGGAAGGTCGTGACCAAGTTGCCTTTTTCATCTTTGCGGATGATGTTTGTACCAGTGACGTCATTCGGCATGAGGTCTGGTGTGAACTGAATACGGGAGAAAGGAAGGGAGAGGGTCTGACCCAAGGAACGGACCAAACGGGTTTTACCTGTTCCAGGGACACCTTCGAGAAGGACGTTTCCGCCGGCGATGACAGCGATGAGAACCGAATCGATGACTTCTTCCTGACCGACGATATCCTTGTGAAGTTCATTCTTCATCAAGGTGACAGATTCAGAGAAATGCTGAATCAGCACATCGTCGTTGCTATTCACAGAAGAAGCTGCAGGCTCGGCTGCAGCTTCCTCTGTGGTATTTTCTTCCAACACTTCTTTGTTCAAATTTTCGTTTTCCATTGTTTGATTTCCTTTATTGAGTTTGTACGAATATACCAAATAATATTTTTTTGTCAGATCAGATTAGTCACCATTGCCATAGAGGTAGTCGAAGTAGTCATCGACATCTCCGGAATCATCGCCATTGTTCTTGGCATCATCCTTGGCATCAGCATTGTAGTCATCGACAACATCGGAATACTTCTTATCGCCATCATCTCCGCCCGTGTAGACATGGTCATTGCTCGGGAAGTTGGTATTGCCGTTTCCGCTACCGCTTCCATCACCTGTCTGTCCACCCTGGGAAGAGCTGCCGCTCTGGGAACCAGAGGAAGAAGAACCGCTTTGGCTTCCACTCTGCTGTCCAGACTGTGAACCACCCTGCTGAGAATCATCTCCGGAATCCTGACTATCATCACTGTCCTGATTGTCATCGTTCTGATCATCATTGTTCTGATCGTCATTTTCCTGATCATCTTTCTCTTCTTCATCTTTTTCGAACTGATCTTCTTCTTCTTTAGGATTCTCTAACTGATCCATCTCTTCTTTGGCCTTATTGACAGCATCTTCATTTTCTTTCTGCTGCTGGACGGCCTGATTGATTTTCTCACCAGCCTGATCGATGGCACTTTCGGCACCCTGCTGGGCAGAGTCGCTGGCCTGCTGATCGGCGGCTTCCTGATTTTCAGAGCCTTCGTTCTTCTTGAGTTCTTCTTCGAGTTTCTTGGCTTCCTCATCGAACTGATCCGCCAATTCCTTCAAGGCATCACGGAGAGCATCGCCTTCCGGAATTTCAGATTTCTCCAAGGCAGAATTGATTTCATCTGCGATTTCCTTCATGGCATCGGCTTTTTCCTGACCGGAAAGTTCGCCAAGCTGTTCTTTGAGCTTCTCAAGAGCTTCGTTGATCTTGTCTTCGTCACCGGCGACAATGGCTTCGCCAAGTTCCTTCAAGGCATCATTGTCCTGATCCTGAAGGGCATCACCGATTTCTTCCTTGGAATTCGCTTTGTCCAAGGCTTCATCCATTTTATCCTTGGCAGCATCGATCTTGTCTTTTCTGGAATCGACATCATCATCGCCTTCCAGTTCTCTTTCCAAGTCATCGAGAATCTTGTTCAGATCATCCTTGAGGGATTCATCTGCGTCAGATTTGTTGATCTGATTATGAATATCATCGATGATATCCGTTGTGGCTTTATCGACATTTTCGATCGGCTGATCCGTCTTCTTGCCGTTATCAATGATACCTGTAGACTCAGCAATCTTCGGAGCAAAGAAGCTCGAGGTGAAGACAGCTGCCGACAAGGCAAGAATCGGAAGAGTAAAGACAGCCAATTTGAATGGGACATTCTTTGTCGTCTTCGTGGAAAGGTTCTCCATGGCATCTTCTCTCTGCTTATCGATGAGAAGAGAACTTTCATCCTGGAATTCGACCATCGTGGCGATCTTTTCCTGAAGTCCCATGTCGCGATCCATTCTTGCGGCAATCTTGGCATCCGTTGGCTTTTTCCAGAAGAAGAAAGCAATACCGAAGGCAAGGAATAATGCAGCTCCGATCAACACATGGACCCACCAAATGAATTTTGTTCCCGTGAATCCAAAGATGAACATTGAGATGCCTGAACCCAAGAATCCGGCAATCAAGCCGACCAAGGCGCTCTTTACTCCATGTTCGATCATCAGTTTCTTTTTGAATTTGTTGAATTGTTCGTTCATAGATAAACCCTCCTTT
>CAVCCX010000032.1:0-19694 GCA_963600815.1 Bacteroides uniformis
ACAAATGCAAAGAGGAAGGCATCAAAATCGGCGAAGAAAAAGGGATTAGAATCGGCGAAGAAAAAGGCATCAAGATAGGAGAAGAGAAAGGCAAGGCCGAAGCCAATGAAGAATGCTGTCTATCCCTTCTGAAGGAAGGGACCTTCCCCGAGGAGAAGATTGCCCTTCTTCTCAAGATGTCTTTGGAAAGAGTGCAGGAACTCAAGAAGACAATTCAGGCATGACGATGGCAAGGCTATCTCGAATGATATTCTTATGCGTCTCATTCCGGATAGCCTTTTTCCATGAAAAAAAGACTGCTAAGCAGATGCTTTGACAGTCCTGGTGTGATTAGTCTTCGTAGTTTGTGGATTCCTGAACTTTCTCGATATCGGAGAATTTCGCAGGAATGGTATTCGGTCTTCCGAAGAGGACAATCTGAACGGTGACTTCACCACGTTCGGTATCGATGGATTCGATCTTTCCTTCGGCATCCTGGAATGTGCCAGTGATGATCTTGACTTCATCGCCGACATTGTATTCGGAATAGATATCCGGATCTTCGATGTGCATTCTCTTCAGAACAGGTTCGATTTCCTCTCTTGGAATCGGGAAAGGCTTGGCACCTTTACCGGAGGAGCCGGTAATACCGGAAACACCGGGGGTGTTTCTGACGACGAACCAGGTTTCATCGGTCATGATCATTTCGACGAAGATATAGCCTGGATAGAAATTCTTGACTTTGACCTTGGGAACTTTCTGTCCGGTCTTCTTGTCGACAGCCATCTTCTGCTTGCCGTTTTCATCCAAGACAGGTTCTTCATATTCGGCACAGATGACGCGGAAGATCTTGTCATCCATGTTGAAGTGATGAGCTCTTTCCATGAGGTCGACAGAGACCTGGTGTTCTCTCATGTTGAAGGTGTTGATGACGTACCATGCCTTCTCGGGAAGTTCACTGTTGTCTTTCTGACTGTTCAGATCGACTTCATCTGTGTTTTCTTCTTCTTTCGGCATGTCTTCTTCATATTGCTTGTTATCCATTAGAATATTCCTCCATTGACGAATTTAACCAACATGGCAGCTGCTTCCGAAGAGGAAGAGGAACTGCTGCTGGTCGGCAGAGCAATTTCGAATGCTCTCATGATCAACACAACGAGATAGTCACTCAAGACGGTTGACAAGGCAGCGACGATGGAGATGACCAAGACAACAGCGACGGCTCTCCACAATGTCTTCTGGTCGGGCCAGCGGACTCTTTTTGCTTCTTCAGCGACGCCACGAAAATACTTTGAGATTTTATTCATGCGTTATTTTCCTTCCTTATGAATGGTATGTTTTCCACATTTTGGACAAAATTTTCTGACTTCAAGTCTTACGGCGTCTCCTTTTTTCTTGGAGGCATTGTAATTGCGGGCTCCGCATTCCGTACAGACCAAGGATACTTTTTCTCTCATGGTATCACCTCGTTCTATCTCAAATTAAAAAATCTCCTCCTGGAGACATCCTTATTATATAAGGTTGATTCCTGTTTTTCAATGATGGATTGAGAAATTCGTCATCGAAGGCATTCGACTGTTGTTTTTTGCTCCTTTCATACGATGGGATTTCCATGTCAAGGCCTCCATGAAACAGAAATTTAAAATATTTTTCGTGAAATTTCTCGTCAACTATGGGTATATTTCGAAATTATAAAATAAAATTAGCACTTTATGCTTGCAAGTGCTAAAAGTCTGAGTATAATATAATTAGCACTTGAGATAAGTGAGTGCTAAAAATAAAATCAAAGGAGGATTTGGATTATGGAAGAAAACAATGTGAAAATTGAAGGTGGAAGAGAAGAGATGAAAGAAAACGATAATAGAAAGGAGAACTATCATATGGACTACTATCATCCGTTTTGGTCTTTGCTGAATGACTGTTTCAATGACGACAACGCTTCTGAGGTTATGAAGACGGATATTTCTGAGAATCAGGATGGCTATTTGCTCGAAGTCGAGGTTCCTGGCGTCGATAAGAAGGATATCCGACTCTCATTGGATAAAGGCTATCTGACCATCAGTGCGAAGATCAATCGCCATGAAAAAGAAGGAAATGGAAAATATCTCCGTTCGGAAAGAGTCTCTGGCTCCTTCTCGAGAAGCTTCTACATCGGAAACGGCGTTTCCAAAGAGAATGTTTCTGCAGCCTGTGATAATGGTGTCTTGTCTGTTGTGATCAAGAAGCCAAAAGAAGTCAAGCAGGAAGAGAAATTCATCGAAATCCAGTAAATAAGATTTTGAATCGAGATTCGGCAGCCTAGAGATGGGCTGCCTTTTCTCTTCTTGAAGGAAGAAAGCATATTGATTGCAACATCTCTTTTTTGTCAGTAGAATAAGGGAAAATTGGAGGATAAGAAAATGGAAACGGTTCAGTTGAAGGAAAATCTCTATTATGTCGGAGTGAAGGATGAAGGTCTTCAGGTTTTTGATGTCATTATGCCCACCAGCCATGGAACGACATACAATTCGTATCTATTGAAGACAAAAGAAGGGGCTGTTCTTTTTGAAGGTTCGAAAGCGGGATTCGAAGAGGAATATCTGCATCATATTTCCGCCCTTGTCGATTTCAAGGACATCAAATATGTCGTGGTTGCCCATACAGAGCCGGATCATTCCGGTGCGATCGAAGCTCTCTTGAAGAAGAATCCGGAGATCACCCTCATCGCTTCTCCGGCGGGCGGAAATAATCTGAAGAATATCTTGCGTTTTCCGTTCAAACTTCTGAGCATGACTCCAGGAAAGGAACTCAAGGTCGGTGAATATACCCTCTCTTTCATCTCCGGACTTTTCTGCCATTGGCCGGATGTTCTCTTTACCTATATAAAGGAAGCAAAGGCCCTGGTTTCCTGTGATGCATTCGGTGCCCATTATGCCAGCGATGAAATCCTTCTTTCCAAGGAAAAGAACATTCCCTTGTATCATGAGATGTTCGACTATTATTTTGCCTGCATCATGGCACCTTTTGCCCAATATGCGATTCAGGCAGCTGATCGGGCCGATAAGCTCGAACTCGACCTGATTCTGACCGGACATGGTCCTGTGATCGATATCTCTGTCAAGGAAGTCATTGACCGATTCAGAAAAGACGGTGAAAAATACCTGGTGAAGAATGACATGGAGAAGGTCACTATCGTCTATGCTTCCTGCTACGGGTATACCAAAAAGATGGCTGAATATCTGAAGGAGAAATTCGAAAAGGAAGGAAAGAAAGTTGCCTTCTATCAGATCGATGCTCTGAATTACGTAGAGAAGAAACCACAGATCTTAGAAGATATCCGGACATCGGGAACAGTTCTATTCGGAACGCCGACCGTCCTTGGTGATGCCATCTCCTTATTCTATGATCTTCTCAACAGCGAACCTTTGATGATGTTCCAGAATAAGAAAGCCTCGGTCTTCGGCGACTATGGATGGTCTGGAGAGGCTGTCAGCAATCTTTCTATCTTCCTTGGCATCAAGAAGTTCAAGGTTGTGGAAGGATTCAGATATTCCTTCAAAATCGATGAGGAAGGTTATCGGAAACTCGACGAATATTTCGATTCGCTCAAATAGAAAAAGACCGCCAATCTATATTCTCTATAGAAAGGCGGTTTTCTTTTATTTCTTTTTTAAGGAATCTCGGACGAAGTTGCAGTCGATATGTTGGAAAGTGATGGTATCGACATAAGGAAGCGAGGATGTGACAATCTTTTCATCTTCGACAGTCCAGATGTTGATAATATGTTTTTTGTGATATTTCTGAATCTTCTTCATGGAGAGGAAGGTATATTCCAGATCGATACCTTCGAAGAAATGACGGAAATGATAGACATATTCATGCTTATTGTCATGGGCAACAAGAAGCTGACGGACGAATCCGGAATTCCTGAATGGAAGAAGGGCTCTTGGATCAAAGGAAATCAGCATGTATTTGCTCTTGTCTTTGACGGAAGAGAGTTCTTCCATGAGTCTTTTTGCAAGAGGCTTGTAGTTTTTCTGATAGACCTTGAGCTCAATGACGATGGGAACCTTTTCCTGGATGAGGTCGAAGACTTCCTTGAGTGTCGGAATCTCCTCCCCATCGAGAAGCTTGTATCCTTCCTTGATTTCCTTGACGCTCATATTTTCGATGATGCCTTTTTTCCCGGTGACACGCTCAAGTTCAGAATCATGGATGACAATCAATCGGTTGTCCGTTGTCAGATGGACATCGAGTTCGAGTGCCATATCATTGTCAAGGGCATTTTTGAATGCGCGGAGTCCATTTTCGGTATCCTTCTCATTATGGTATCCTCTGTGGCAGATTCCTAGGAAGAAACGAGGATCGACTTTCTTCATGATTTCTTCTTTTTTCATATCAGTCCTCCTGGTCAAAGGCTTCCAATCCCTTGGCGATTTTCACTTTTTCGGTTTTGACATTCTTGACGAAGGCGAAGATGACAATGGCGCAGAAGAGACAGATGGAGGCATAGGCGGGAAGGAATCCGAAGTTGAGATTCGGGTTGAGCAATAAAGCGCCTAAGGCGATTGGGGTGATGGTCTGCGCCATCATGCTGCTTGCGTAATAGTATCCTGTGAAGGTTCCGATTTTCTTCGAGGAGCATAATTCGACAACCATCGGGAAAGAGTTGACATGGACTAAGGACATGCCGACACCTTTGATAAACCAGATGATATAGATGATGAAGGGGAAGTTTCCAGATCCGGCTGCACCCTTTAAGAAGGTGAAGGAAGCAATCATCCAGAAGATGTAGCTGACAAAGGCCAGAATCAGACCGGAGAAGACCGTCCATTTTCGTCCGATTTTTTCAGCAATCATGCCACCGAGGGCAAATCCGATGACGGAACCCAGTCCGCCGACAATCGTGTTGATCATATTCGAGGATGAAGAAGCTTCCAGATAGTAGATCGTGTAGTTTCCCATGAATGTTCCGATGCCGTTGTCAGCCATGAACCAGAAGAATTCCGCACCGAGAATCAAGAAGAGCATGGTTCTGTTTTTTTTGCTCATCGGCTTGTCATCTTCGATCTTGTTTTCGACCGCGGCGAGTTCTTCGCCTCTTTGCAGTTCATCCTTGATTTCTTCCTTGATCTTGTTTTCGTTGATGTTCAGAATGAGGACGACAGCGGAGATGACCATCAAAACAGAGGCGATGAGGAACGGGGCTTCAATCGTCCAGATATTTCCAGTTTGCCAGTTATTGGTTCCCTTGGTTTCCAGATAGTTGGATAAGACAAAGACGATGCCGACAACCGTGGCAAAGGCACCGCCGATATAGCCCATGATGTTGATGATGCCATTGGCTTTTGAACGGAGTGGTTTCGGTGTGAGGTCAGGCATTAAGGCGACCGCCGGATTTCGATACATCATCATGAAGCAGACGACGATAGCCATCATGATGAGACATCCGACTATGTTATTGTAGTGGAAGAAGACAGGAATAAAGGGGAAGGCGATGGCACAGACGAGGGTTCCGACGATGATATAGGGCATTCTTTTTCCGATTTTCGTATTCGTCTTGTCGGAAAGATGGCCGAAGATCGGCAAGAGAATGAGTGCGGCAAGGTTGTCCATGGCCATCATGATGCCGACGAGATACTGGACTTCTTCGGTCTTGGAGCCGGGAATGGCTTTCTTGAAGAGTTCGGTCAAGAAGGTCGGACACCAGGAATCATAGACCTGCCATAGAAGCAGGATTCCAAAAAAAGCGAAACCGATGATGAAGGTTCTCTTCATGTTCAGTTTCAGAGGCTTTTCAGGATTGGGATTGTTCATAAGCATTTCTCCTTAGGGTATGTTCCTTTTATTCTAATACTTTGTAAGGGGTTTTCTATATGGAAAAATGAAAAAGTTACACTTCCTAACGAATTTTTACGATTTTATTACATTCATGTAAAAGCGGAGCCGATGTGGCTCCGCTTGTCTATTTTTGAGAGAAGAGTTCTTCTGCTTTGCTTGTCAGTTCTGTAAGAGAAGCGATCTTTTCGACTTCTTCCTCGATTTTTCCAAAGCCGTAGGAAGCGTGGATGAATTTCACATTCGCCTTCATGCTTTCGATTCGATCCTTGTCGGTATCCCCGAGGTAGATGACTTCGTCGATGTCCTCTTTTTCCTTGAGAAGGAGGATGTTCTGCCATTTTGCCATGTTGGTATCCCCGGCACAGAGATGCCCCTGGAAGTATTTTTCCATATGACAGGAGGAAAGGTAGTTTTCGATATATCCCTTATCGGAGTTGGATACGATATAGAGAGGATATCTCTTGGATAGGAGAGAAAGGACTTCCTCTTCATGGGGATAGAGAATTCCTGGTTTCTCTTTCAGGAAACGGATCTCTCCTTTGATGCATTCCTGGAAGAGTTTCATCCCTACTTCCTTCGATGTTCCGGGGAATGTGATAGGGAGCGTTTCGAGTGGAGTGAGTCCCATTGTCGACTTGATGAGATCATAACTGAAAGAAAAGGGCTGATTCATTTCTTTCATCGTCTGGTTCCAGCTTTGCTGGATCTGGGGAATGGCATCCCATAATGTGCCATCTAAATCAAAAAAGATACTTTGTTTCATACCTACATTGTACGGCATTTTCATTCTTAGGCAAAGGATTTTGTTTTACCAGAGGAAGCCAAACAGCGTGATGGAAGCAATCAGAATGATATCGACGATTCGTATTGTGAACTTCTTTCTGATGAGACAGAGCGTCAGATAGTAGATGACAGCGAAGAAGCAATAGGTGAAAAGCCTCATGACGAAAAAGCCGGTATATCCTGTCGATGAACTCAACCCATTCGAAACTGTGAAAAAGAAGAGATGGGGAATGAGGAATGTCCATTTGTATCTTTCATTGAGGGAACCGACCTGTTCTCCGGAAGGATCCTTGCACAGAAAGGTGAAGAAGAAGGAACCGATGCCGGCAAGCAGAGTTTCGCTCAGCGTGACAAAGACACGGACGAAAGCAAGATCCCCATCCGTGTTGAGTCCTTTTCCGTTCAGAAGAGGATCGAAGATGTAGTAGATGGAATTGCCGATGCCATGCGGCGATGGAACGAAAAGGATTTCATGGGCATAGTAGGCAATCTTTTCTGCATCATGAAAGCGATGGTAATTGAAGAAGGCGGTCAGGAAGAGGGAAGTGACGAAATAGGTCATCAGGACATAGAGAACAGCCGTAGCTCTTCTGTTTGCAAGATTGGCGACGAAGCAGTAGCAGAAGTAGTTGGCACAGGTTGCGAGAATCAAAACGAAATAGTAGGGGAGATAATAGATGAGCTTCGTATTGTTGATGATGGTTTGGATATTCTCGTTTTCCTGCATGCTCTTATAGGCGGCCATCTGCTTGAAGACGACCATCAGAATCATGACAAGATAGAAGAAGGTGATGACGATGATCTGAAGAAGGAGTGCAAGGATCATTCTTGTATTGCGGAATTCGTTCTTTTTTAACGGCAGCTGATAGAAGGTGTCGGCCGCATTTTTTCGATAACGATAATCATAGACAATCAGAGGAGCGATGGTCGAGAAGAGCATGGCTGGCACGTTGATGAGGCCGACAGTCGGAACTTCGATTTTGCCGATGCCATCGGTGGTGTCGGCAAAATAATATAAGTATGACTGAGAATACCCGATGAAGATGAACAAAGAGAAAACAACAAAGAGAATGAAGAACTGAGGAATCCATTCCTTGATCTGCCATTTGATCAGTCTTTTATTCATGGTGGACCTCCTTTCGTGCCGACATCATATCCATCGTGATGATTTCTTCGGCATCCAAAGGAATCTCTTCGATGATCAATGGATGATAGGCTTCGATCATCTTTTCCTTGAAGTCGGGGTTGTTTTTCATGACAACATAGTAGATGCTTCCGATCTTTTTCATGTTGATGAGATCAAAGCCTAAATCGAGAATGTCTTTTTCCGTGAGTTCGTGGTCTTTGAAGGCCAACTGGTATTTGACCATTTCGAAGGCCATATCCTCGACAGTCTTTTCTTTGGCAAGCGTTCCTTTGCAGAGAAGAAGGATCTTGTCTGCAATCTGGTTCAGGGAATTGATGTTATGGGAGGCGATGATGATGGTCGGCTGATCTTCATCACGTTTGTAGAGAATCATTTCCTTGATCTTGTACATGACCAGCGGGTCAAGACCATCAAAAGCCTCGTCCAAAAGAAGATATTTCGCCTTTATGGATAAAGCGATGGCGATGAAGAGCTGTCTTTTCATACCCTTGGAAAAACCGTCGACTCGACGGTTGATCGGCAGGTCGAAGGATTTGAGGAGAGAATAGAATTTCTGTTCATCGATGTCATAGAAAGCCTTGTAGAAATCGAGGATGGAAGGAATGACCTGGAATGGCTTGATATAGGGGTTGTCCGGAAGGAAGAAGATTTTTTCCTTGGCCTCCTTTTCCGAATTCGGTATTCCGTCGATCAGGATTTCTCCGTCATCCTGAGTGATGACATTTGAAATCAGTCGGAAGAGGGTGGATTTTCCAGCACCATTCTCCCCGACGAGTCCATAGATGCCTTTATCGATGGTAAAGGAGAGGTTGTTGCTGGCAATCACGGAATCGAATTTCTTGGTCAGATGCTTGATTTCGATCATTTTTTGTTCCTCCTTTCGAGATAGAGAAGCATATCCCGCATTTCATCAATCGAATACCCTTCTTCGAGCAAGGCCTTCAGTTTGTCATGGAGATCTTTGTTGATTTCTTTTTTCGGCTTCGCATTGACCTGATATCCTTTCTTGGGTATGGCGCTGATGGTTCCCTTCTTGCAGAGGAGACTGTATCCAGCATAGACCGTATTGGGGTTCACCTTGAATTCCAAAGCGACCTCCCGAATGCTCGGAAGATAGCTTCCTTCTGGATAGACATCCAATCGGATCAGCTTCTCATAGTAGTCGGCAATCTGATTTGAGATTGGTTTTGTTCCTGTGAATTTGATCATAACTGTATTGATTGTACTATCTGTATGAACTGTTTGCAAGACAAAAGTCTATCTTTTGTTGCTTTTCTATTCCGTCACTCTTTATAATTGTTTCTATTGATATAGGGAGGAAAAGCCATGAAAGATAAATGGGATCTGACTCATATTTATAAAAATGAGGAAGAATTCATGAATGAAGTGAAGGATGTCAAGGAGAGAATCCATCCAGGGATTGCAGCCTTGGAAGGCAAGCTGTCCACAGAGGAAGGATTCATGAAATTCCTCGATCTGGAAAGAGATGCCAATCGGGAACTTTCTCATCTTGGCATGTATGTGTCTATGCGAAGCGACCTGGATAAGAAGAATGTCGAAAATGCATCTAGCCTTTCTAAGATCGAACTGTTGATCAATGAATATGTCTCTGTCAGTTCCTATGCGAACCCGGAGATTTTGAAGCTCGGAAAGGAATATGTCGATTCCTTCTTCGAGAAGCATCCGGAATATAAGGATTTCGACTATGAATACGATAAGCTCTTCCGTTCACAGAAATTTGTTCTTCCGGCTTTGCAGGAAAAACTTCTTTCCTATTTTTCTCAGCTTGAAGGGGCGGGATCGAGTCTCTATTCCCAGCTTTCCGTTTCGGATTATGCACCAAAGAAAATTACACTGAAGAACGGAAAGGAAGTGGAGGTCAATCAGGCCAATTGGACAACATTGGTTTCCAATGCCGAATGTGAAGAAGACCGAAAAGCCATCTTCGAATCTCTTTATTCCTACTATGATGAACACAAGAACGTCTATGGTGAAATCTACAATATGGTTGTCCAGGCCCAGTTGAGTGAAATGAAGGCCAGAGGCTATTCTTCCATCCTTCAGGAACACCTCTACAACAATAATATTCCAGAATCCGTATTCCATAATCTGATCGAAGTTGCTTCCACCCATGCTGCTCCGCTTCACAAGTATCTCGAGATCAGAAGAAAGTATCTCGGTCTGGAGAAGCATCGTTCCTATGACCGCTTCATCCAGCTTGCGAAATCCGAGAAGACCTATACCTATGAAGAAGCAAGAGAACTCTTCTTCAAGTCCATCGAGAAATTCCCGGAGGACTTCAAGAAGAAAGCCCATGAGGTTTCTTCCGAAGGTTATGTCGATGTCTATCATTCCTTAGGAAAGAGAACCGGAGCCTATTCTTCCGGTGGAGAGGATATCCATCCCTATATCCTATTGAACTTCAATGGAGAACTCGATGACGTCTTCACCCTTGCCCATGAATCCGGCCATTCGATTCATACCCTCTATTCGGAGGAATCCCAGCCATTGATGAAGCAGTCCTATACCATCTTCGTTGCCGAGATTGCTTCGACGTTCAATGAACATAACCTTCTGGACTATCTGATGGAGTCGGGAACCTTATCGAAGAATGACAAGATCGCCCTTCTTCAGAAATCCATCGATGAGATCATGTCGACATTCTATCGTCAGACCTTGTTCGGACATTATGAATACAATATTGCCAAGATGGCCGAAGAAGGAAAACCGATCAACTATCAGGTCTTATGCGATGAGATGATCAAGCTCTATAAGACCTATTATGGAATCGATATTTCCGAAGAGAAAGTCAAACCCTTTGTCTGGGCCTATATTCCGCATCTCTTCTATACGCCTTTCTATGTCTATCAGTATGCGACGAGCTTCACGGCATCCATGCTCATCTATGAGAATGTGAAGAATGGAAAAGAACATGCATTTGAGGACTATATCAATATGCTCCGTTCTGGAGGTTCGACCTATCCGATCGAGGAAGTGAAGATTGCCGGTGTCGATCTGACGAAGAAGGAAGCCTTCCTTGCCGTCACAGATCGTATGCAGGTCTTGGTCGATCAGCTCGAGAAACTGCTCAGCGAATAAGATTTCTGCCAGGTGTGTCTTTCGATATGCCTGGCTTTTCTACTGGAAAAGAAAATGGATGAATCGATAAAGAGGAAATGATATGACTGCATATGACAAAGTCAGACTGAAAGAAGATATCGGTGGATATAGAAAAGGAGCATTCGGAATCATTGCCGAACTTTATGAACAACAATATGCCTATTTGGAGATGATCGATGAAAATGGTGACACAATCGGAATGCTCTATGATGTTCCTGTTTCATTGTTGGAGACTGAATAGAAAAGGGGATGAATGGATATGATCAATGGCAATCTTAGTCACTTTCTGGATACAGGATGGTGGAATGCAGATGCCACCCTCTATTACAAGGAACATATCTATTTTCTGTAAGGCTTCTTCGATAAGGAAGAAAAGATGCCATGATATGGAAGGAAAGAACATAGACAATAAGATCTATGAGGATATCTATGATGAGCAGGGAGAGTGGATTGATTTCTCACAAATCGAAATGGAAGCAGAGAATGAAGAAGCATTGCGTGAGAAGTTTTTGAAAGCGAAGATTTGGGATGGAAAAAGCTTCTGGGAAGTCGAAAAGGAACTCGCACGGCTCGACTGATATGATTCTCTTTTTGCTGTGAATTTCTTTTTTGTATGAAAAAAGAGAATCATTTGGATGAGATATTGAGAAATTTCGACCAAAAAGCCAAAAATCACAGGAAAGCATAGAAAAAAGGGCTTTCATAAGCCTATAATAGTTTTACCTGTAAGGAGTTCACCATGAAAAAATATATTTTATCCATCGACCAAGGAACCACGTCGACAAGAGCGATTCTCATCAATTCATCCGGAGAAGAAGTCTTCAAGGCACAAAGAGAAGTGGAATGCATCTTCCCGGAGCCGGGATGGGTGGAAGTGAATCCGGATAAAATCTGGATTTCGACCATCGATGTCATCAATGAACTGATGGTCGTCTCCTCTTCGAATATGAATGAGATTGCCGCGATCGGCATCACTAACCAAAGAGAGACGACGGTGGTCTGGGATCGAATCACAGGCCGTGCCTTATACAACGCCATCGTCTGGCAATCCAAGCAGACACAGGATCTCTGTGATGAAAAGGAGGACAAGACAGAATTCATCCAGGCCAGGACGGGTCTAAGAATGAATCCGTATTTTTCGGCCTCCAAAATCCGTTTCATCCTCGACCATATTCCCGATGGCCAGGAAAGAGCCGAGAGAGGGGAACTGATGTTCGGTACCATCGATACCTGGTTGATCTACAAGATGACATTCGGAAAGTCTCACTATACGGATGTCTCCAATGCCTCGAGAACGATGCTCTACAACATCTTTGATATGAAATGGGATGAGGAACTTCTGAAAATCTGGAATATCCCTGCCTCTATGCTTCCGGAAGTCCTGGATAATTCGGCCGACTATGGCGAAGCCTGTTTCTTCCCAGGACATGTTCATATCCATGGCGTAGCGGGTGATCAGCAGGCGGCCTTGTTTGGTCAGTGCTGCTATCATGCCGGTGATTCGAAAAACACCTATGGAACAGGATGCTTCATGTTGATGAATATCGGAAATAAGCCGATCATCTCCAAGCAGGGGCTCCTGACCACGGTCGCCTGGAGAGAGAATGGTGTGACCACTTATGCCCTGGAAGGCTCTGTCTTCATGGGCGGAGCCATCATTCAGTGGCTTCGCGACCAGATGGATATGATCAAGTCGAGTGCCCAGTCTGAGGAATATGCCAATCGAGTCAAGGATACCGCAGGTGTCTATGTTGTCCCCGCCTTTGTCGGCTTGGGAACGCCCTATTGGGATGATGATGCAAGAGGGGCTGTCTTTGGCCTGACAAGAGGGGCAGACCGCCATGCCTTTGTCCGTGCGACGCTCTTTTCCATCGCCTATCAGTCGAAGGATGTGATCGAAGCGATGAAGAAAGAAGCGAACCTGGAACTCAAGGCGCTGAAAGTCGATGGCGGAGCAAGTGCGAACTCTCTTCTGATGCAGTTCCAGTCGGACATCCTTCAGTGTGAGGTCGATCTTCCGAAATATATCGAAACGACAGCCTTGGGTGCCGGTTATATGGCTGGTTTGGGTGTGAATTTCTGGGAATCGAAAGCCGATATCGAACAGAATCAGTCGATCCAGAAAAGCTATTATCCTCTCATGCCAAAGGAAGAAGTGGATGAACTCTATGATGGCTGGCTCTGTGCTGTGAATGCGACACGTGCATTTAAGCCAAAAAAGAAGTGTGAAACGAATGAAAAAGTGAGAAAATAGTAGTCAGTGAGGAAATAGACATGAGAAACAAGAAAATTCTTCTTGAGGGAATCAAGGAAATCAAGCCGTCGGATCGTGAAGCAGCCATTCTCGCTTCTTTGGATGAATCGAATATCAAGAAATTCACACCGAACGGTGAACTGAATTTCGAGGATGAGGAAGAATCGCTGCCTCTGACGGAAGAAGTCAAGGAAGTCGTCGATGAACCGAAGGAAGAAGAGAAAATAGAAGAAAAAGCAGAAACACCTGTTTCGGTCGAAGAAAAGAAGGAAGAGACCATTCAGCCTGAAGAAGAAAATACTGAAGCTGAAAAAGAAGTCCTCGAAGAAAAGGATGCAGAACCTGTTTCTGAAGAAGTTCCTGACGAAGAGAAAGAAAAAGACACCATCAAAATCAGAGGGGCCTATACCGAAGTGGCCGGTGAGGCTGGAAAAGCCAAGGTTCCTGGAAAGTTCGAAGTCTTCCCGGAGGATGATCAGTTCAAGTATCGTCTGAAAGCGAACAATGGTGAAATTCTTGTTGTCTCTTATGGCTATTCCACAAGAGATGGTGCCCACGCCGGCATCGATACACTGAAGAAGAATATCGAAGGTGGCATCGTTTCCTATATCACGGATAAGAATGGCCGTTCCCAGTGGAGACTCTCCACTCCGAATGACGCGAGAATCGTCGCCATGGGTGAATCCTATTCCTCTCTTGGAAATGCCCAGTCGGCATTCGCCTCGACACAGAAATTCTCCAAGAGCGAAACCATCATCGATCTCGATGAGATTCCGGATACGGAAAAAAGAGAATGGCATTTCACCGTCGCTGAATATACAGAAAAGGATTCAGGAAGTCTCGAAATCTATGAAGACAGCGGGAAATACAGAGCCCGTCTTTTGGCAAACAATCAGGAAGTCCTTTTTGTCACCGCTCAGAGCTATGCTTCAAAATCCACACTCAAGTCTTCTCTGGAGAACATCAAGCAGAAACTGAATAAGGATTCCTTCCATATTTCCAAGGATAAGCAGAGCCACTATCAGTTCATCATGGAATCCGGTTCTGGATTCATTTACCTGATCGGTGAAACGTATTCCACAAGAGCCTCTGCGGAAAGTGCAGCAGGCAGTGTCTTGTCTTTCATCAATAAAGCAACGGTTCGTGATCTCACTCTGAAGTCGAGTGACACGGAAGTGAAACTGACGGGTGTCAAGAAGACCGAGGAATAAGATATATTTTTTGTATCTTATTCTATGAATTTTGCTCGGCAAGTGTAATATTTCTTGAAAAAGTAGGATGTATTCCTTAGAATATTGCTAAGCCTTGCTTCTCCTGAGCAAAGAAGAAAGAATCTTGATGATACTCGGGGGGGGGTAATTCATATTATACCTATTTAGGTCTTGGTTTATTAGCCAAGGCCTTTTTTCTTTCTAGGGCCTTGAGAAAGGGGATTTATATGAGAAAAAGATGGATGTGTCTGATGGCTTCTCTTGTCACACTGTTTTTGTTGACCGGATGCAATCAGGCAAAGTCGACTGCCTCTAAAGGCTATGAGAAGTGGAAGCAGAATCAGTATGACTATCTGGATTCGGTCGGTTGGAAAAAGAGTGATGTGAAGTTCAACAGCTGCGAATATGTCTATATCGAAGATAGTGGAACAAAGCCTGCCGGAAATCTGAAGAATACCTGCTACTATGATGTTGTCTTCACTCTCTTTCCAAACGAAAATAATTCCTTTAAGTCTGAAGGCTATTTTGTCTATTTTGCAGAGACAGGCACAGTCAAGGAGGGTGCTACAAAATCGATCTATGAAGCAGCCTATGAACTTGTGAAAGAAGGCTGTTATAAAGGAACTGTTGGGACTCTCTGATTGATGTATGAATGAACCACACCTTTGTAAATTATTGAGAAATAAAGAGACAAAAGAGGGTCAAATAAAAGATCAACTTGTCAAATTATTTTCTTATCATCACTATTTCTCATTTTATGCAGCGATTGATGATGAGAAGCAATATAAAGATAAGAAATTCTATTTGTTCTTTGGTCTTCCTGATCGTTGGGAAGATAAAGAAGACAAAGAAAAATACAAGAAGAATGTTTCAAAAGATGAACTTTACTTCGTAAGATGTCTTTCTTACCAACAGACCGAAAGCATAGCCATGTGGCATATGTATGGACTTCCAAACAATGTCAGGATAACAATCAAAGGCTCTGTTTTGAGAAATGGATTAGGTTTGTTGAATAAAAGGAAAGATACTCTAAAAGCCTATCTTATTTGCAAAGGAAATCGAATGGGAGAAAAGTTTGAAATCAATTCATCTGAAATAGAGAAATTCGATTTGCTCTACTATTCTTTGAATAAAGAAGATAAGCGGAAAAGTTATTTTGTACAGAAGGACTCTGATGTCGTTGTAAAGATTGTTCGAAATGAATTGATTTCACAATTAAAAGATGAATTCTTCCTGAAACGCTTTGCTTTTGCATCTGAAGTAGAAACAAGACTTCAGGTAAAACTGAATGTAGATTTTCTGAAAAAATATCTTCCACAGGGAATCTCAATTGATGATATTTGCGGATTGGCAGTCGAACCGAATTTCAAGAAGGAAGACATCGAACAGATAAAGATAGTAAGAAGACCTGAATTTCTCGATGTGAGAAATATCATGAGAAAAATATCAAATGATGACATGATAAGCTACATCGGAAAAGATGAATATCCAAAGACGATGTATGCGGAAGGGATTCCTGTTGGATATTCTGAATTGGATTGAGAATCTAATTTTCATGTTAGAAGAAAATTAAATAGACTTTGTTCGTCAAATAAAATTTTGATTAACATTTTTAGAGGAAATATAAATGATGTATGAAGTGAATAACAAAAGAAAACCTAAAAAAAGTGATTCTACAAATATTATGAAATGTATTGTTAGAGCAATTGAAGAACATTTTCATATATCCCCTGAATTTTTCTCTATAACCAAAGATAGTTATATTGATTATTTTAGACAGTTGGAAGAACTCAAATACATCAGAAGAGTGACTGATGGTGAATATATTGCTGAAAATTTTAATGCCACATTAGAAGGAACTAAATTTCTTAAAAGAAAACCGAAAAAGAATGTGTCTGTTGAAGCTGAAATTAATCTTGGCGTTGTAAAAGCCAAAGTGAAAATTGATCAATAATATAGAAAGGATTGATTTATGACAATAAGAAAATATTTGGTGAGTTTGTTTTTGGTTCTACCTCTTGTGCTTTCATCTTGTGGTGAGACTGGAAATGCCAGTGTGGATAATACAGGCAAATCTTCTGAAGTGACTAGAAAAGCATATACCATCAATTTTGATTTGAATGGCGGAAAGTCGGATTCTTATAGTGGTTCTAAGAATATCGATTCTTTTTCTGATGATATCTTTTTCTATGATTGTACCAAAGAAGGATATAACTTCCGTGGATGGTCTTATGATGGAATCAAGATTTTTGATGAAAAAGGAAATAAAGTTTCGGAACCGACATTGAAGAGTGAGATGACATTTGTCGCCCTCTATGAAAAGAATGTCCGATTGACCATCACGATGAATATCCCGGATGGTGGTCTTGTCACAGGAGAAGGCATCTATGCCTACAATAGCTATGTGGATGTTACGGCAGTTCCTTTGAATGAGAACCGATTCCTTGGCTGGTATTATCAGGGAAATCTTTTATCGACCAGTCTTCAATATAAATATATGATGTGGGATAAGGATATTACCTTGGAAGCAAAATTTGCATATAAAGCCTTCAATTTCTATGTAAAGTCGAATCATTCGGAATATGGCCTTGTTCTTGTAAAGTCAGAAGAAACGCAGAAGGAATATTCATCATCTCATGCGGTTGTTTTTGATTATAAGAGTAAAGTGACGGTTTCTGCTTATTCAAAGAAAACAGTTCGTTTCTTAGGTTGGTATGATAAGGAGAATAATCTTGTATCTGTCAATGCTGTCTATGATTTCATCATGCCATATGAAGACTATGCTTTGGAAGCAAAATGGAACTATTTCACAATCTCATATTTTTTGAGTGGTGGAGAAAATTCTAAAGATAATCCATATAGCTATACGCTTGATGATTCGACAATCAATCTTTCAGAGCCGACGAGAAAAGGATATCGATTCGTAGCTTGGAAATATAAGGATCGATATATCACATCCATCAATCCGAATTGGGCGGATGATGTCGAACTTGTTGCTATCTGGGATGTCATCACTTATTCCATCACTTATCATCTCAATGGTGGAACGAATTCATCATTAAACCCAGATTCATATACAGTGGATACAGAAACGATTTATTTAGAATCTCCGACTAGAAATGGCTATAACTTTTCAGGTTGGTATACTGATTCATATTATGAAAATAGTCTTTATAGAATCCGCAATGGATCTGTCGGTGATCTGAATCTTTATGCGAAATGGGAAGCAATTGAATATACCATCACCTACAATTTGAATGGTGGAACTAACAACAAATATAATCCGACAAGATATACGGTGGAGTCATCTTCCCTTGAACTATCGGGTGCTTCAAAAAATGGCTATACCTTCTTAGGATGGAAATACAATGGACAATATGTCACTTCAATCAATCCGAGTTGGGCGACGAATATCACCCTTGATGCACAATGGAGTGCAGACTCCTATTCCATCACTTATCATCTCAATGGTGGAACGAATTCATCATTGAATCCGTCTTCCTATACAATTGAAACATCTAATATATCTTTGAAAGATCCATATCGTAATGGATATACTTTCTTAGGATGGTATACTGAATCTTCTTTTCAGAATAAGAAGACAACGATATCAAAAGGCTCCTATGGAAATATAGATCTCTATGCGAAATGGCGAGGTGCCTATACTATAACCTATAATCTCAATGGCGGAACAAATTCCTCTGATAATCCGACGTATTATTCAATTGATGATACGATCACTCTTTCTACTCCAACAAGAAGAGGATATAAATTCTTAGGCTGGAAATATGAAGGTGAATATATTACCACAATCGGTCCGAATTGGAATAAGAATATCACCTTAGATGCCACTTGGGAAACAGTCACATATACAATCACATATCATTTGAATGGTGGAACCATTTCTAAAGAGAATCCTGCAACTTATACCATAGAAACACCAACTTTCACCTTGAATGAACCGACTAGAAATGGATATCGTTTTGATGGTTGGTATTCTGATTCTTTGTTTACGTATAGGGTGACTGATTTTTCAAAAGGAAACGTTGGAGATAGGAATCTCTATGCAAAATGGATAGGTGCCTATATTATAACTTATAATCTGAATGGCGGAATAAATTCTTCTGATAATCCAACTATCTTTTCTATTGATGATGAAATTGCTTTATCGGATCCAACAAGAGATGGCTATATATTTTTAGGATGGTACGACAATGGAACAAAGGTTGAGAAGATAGAAAAAGGCAGCACGACAGATATTACTCTTGAAGCAAAATGGTCTGCGAATTTGAATTCACTTACTGTCATAAGTGAAGATATAAATAAAGGGACTGTTACAATTGTTGCTGGACAAGGCTATACTGATGAAAAAATCACTGTAAAAGCGACACCAGCTTCTGGTTATGTCTTTAAGGCATGGTATGAAGGAAACCAATTGTTAAGCCGGGATGAAACATATACATTTACGATGCCTAAAGGTGACAAAACTTTGATTGCCTATTTTTGTACTGCCGCAGAAAAAGAGGCTAATGATAAATCGATTGGCAAAATGCCGAATTATTTATCAGAAACAAACACTTTGACTTATGGTCTATATCCTCAGACTCATGTTTCTGATGCATCTCTAATTTCAACACTCAATACTCTTACTACAGCAGAATCCAATGGCTGGTATCTCTATGATGGAACCTATTACGCCAAGAAGAAGGCTTCCCCTTATTCTTCCTCCTATACTTTCAGTGATGGAACGACAATCGTAAACGGAACAGCCTATTGGTTCAAGTGTGAACCAATCGAATGGAAAGTGCTTTCTTCCGATAATGGAACTTATTCCCTTGTCTCGACAGTCTTATTGGATGAACATCAGTATTATTCATCGACTTCTGATCGAACAATAAATGGAAAGACTGTATATCCCAACAATTACAAATACAGCGATATCCGTTCCTGGCTGAACAGTGATTTCTACAATGCAGCATTTTCCCTTAATTCCTCTTATGTTCAGACTGTGGAAGTCGACAACAGTGCATCGACAACGGATTCGAGCACCAACCGCTATGCCTGTGAGAATACGAATGATAAAGTCTATCTCCTCAGCTATCAGGATTATATGAATACATCCTATTTCCCTGATGATGCTTCAAGGTATTGCAAGCTGACGGACTATGCAAAGGCAAATGGAGCATATTGCAATACCAGTTCTGGTTCATACAATGGTAATGGCTCGTATTGGACCCGTTCCCCGTACCGCGGCAGCTCCGACCACGCGTGGGGCGTGTACTACGGTGGCTACCTGATCAGCAACTACGTCCGCAATACGTGCATTGGCGTCCGCCCCGCAATTACAATCAAGATATAAGGAATCCTGCCGCAGCCAGAA
>CAVCCX010000033.1:0-19554 GCA_963600815.1 Bacteroides uniformis
GAATTCCGGATATTTCGTGTTTCTCATATGTATAATATACATTATATTATACAATCTTTTCAAGAGGAAAAGGCAACCGCCTAGGAATAGGTCATATGTACCTTTCTTGCGATTGCCTTAAACGTTTCAGACAGTCACCTGAACACTCCATTCTTTTGAACAAAAAATGTGGAAGGAATCAGCATTCTCGATAAGTGGAGTGTTTTCACATGATCTGAGATAGTCAAAAAGACCAGAAGCGAAAGCAATAGGAATGAAGAGACAATCGAGAGAATCATCATCTTTTCATCCATTGTTCCATTGACATTGATCAGCGTATTCTGAAGAACGATGAGGGAAACAATCGCATTGGTGAAACGAACCTGAGCCAGTTTCCTTTTCAATGGATCTCTTTCTCTTTTCTGTGAGACAAGCCGATGGATGCACAAAGAGAGATTGAAAAAAGAATAAGCCGCCATCGCAATCGAAGTGATCTTATCGGCATGGACAGATTTCTGATTCCGAATTAGAAGAAGAAACGGGCCGATCAAGACAAGATCAAGAATCAGAAGGCATACAAAAGAAAGACCGGCGATTTTCTTTCTTTTCTCCAGATCATCCTCTTTCACAATATGATTCGATGACGTCAGCATGAATTTGATCAGAAACAGGAGTGCATAGTAGACAAAAATGCAGATGTTGAAGACCGTCTGATATAGAAATCCGATAACACCGTTATAGAGAGAATATCCCAGAGGGATGAAGACACCGACGATTTCCAGGAAGGATTTCATTCGTGGATCATTCAGGATTCTTTTCATTCTTTTTGGTCAGTCCTTCAATCAGAGAAGCAACTTCCCTGATTTCCAGATCACAGTCATTTCTGCACCAGCGAAAGAGAATGGCTTCAAAGCCATTCACATAGAAATCGAAATAATATTCCTGATATTTTTCATCTACATGAAATCGATTCAGAATCTTGCTGATAAAGGTCTGAAAAGCCTCTCGTTTCAAAGAATCCATATGGAAAAGGTTTTGGTGCTTCGAGAGTGTTTTGAATAAATTCCTGTTCTCCCTGACAAAGGAGAGATACGGAATCAGATATTCATCCTTGACCAATTCGAGGTCTTCTGAATCCATACTTTCAATCTCGGCCTCCTGAATCTTCTGGGTATCCTTGAAATGCTCGAAAAAGGATTTTGAGGAATTCTCGATGACTTCCTCGAAGAGATCTGACATATTCTCATAGTGAAGATAGAAGGTCGAGCGATTCACATTCGCCTTCTTGCAGATGTCGCTGATGGTGATATAGGAATAATCCTTCTTTCCCAAAAGAAAAAGAAGCGCATCATTCATTTTCTTGGCCGTGTTGAAGTATTTGCTTTCATTCTTGTTCATGATGCGCCTCTCTTTTTATTCCTCGGAAATCTCTTTTGCCAGCTTGGTGATTTCAAATGCGTATTTCTTTTTTCGGGCATTGAGAATCTTCAAATAAATCGGATAATTGATTCCACAGAGAATGAATCCAACAACACCAAGAAGGATTCCAAGCACGTATTTCAAAGTTCCGCTCGGGCCGAAATCCGTCATCAGGAAGCTCATTCCCGTTCCAGCAATCAGGGCACCAAGAATTCCGAAGGTATAGCCAAAGATACGGGCTGGACTCTTCACCGCATCATCGAGTTTCTTCAACTGAACCACTTTTCTTTCTGTCTTTTCGGAATATTCCTCTGTAAGACGTTCGGCATAGATTTTGTCTGAATCTTTCATTTTGTCTTCTCCTTTTCTGACGTTCTCAGTTTAAGGGAAAACAAAAATCAGCGGAACAACAAAAGAAAGGAAAAATGTCGAGTTGAGAAAAAATCACTTCGAAAAATAGGAATCAAAAAGATGAAGGATATCCTGGTAATGGTCCTGCTTGAAGGGATGGATTCCCTTGATGGCCAGATAGGTGAAATTCTTTTCTTCCAATACGAGGAAGAATTTCAGAGAGAAATCGTCCCGATTGTCTTCATAGCGATAGGCTGTGTATTCCTCCCTGGTGAACTGAATCTTGCAGTCATCATAAAGACGCGTCAAGATCGAATCGACATCTTCTTTCGAAAGGATATTTTTCTTCACCGTTCCATTCTGAAGAACAAGCAATAAAAATCCCTTGTCTTTTCTTTCGATGAACAATTGATCGATGGACTCGACGCTATCTGGATTCCTTCTCCAGAAGGAAAGCTGATAGCATTCGTTCGCTTTGATTTTCTTCATATCCTATTGGAGCTCAAAAAAGGAAGCAAAAAGATCTTCCAAAACCTTGAAATACGGTGGGAAACGATTCGTTCCGGAGAACGTGATTTCCGGTTTCGTCCTGAATTTCATTTTGATGGAAAAGGATTCATCCTGACCGAGAATCAATCCGACATTGATGCGATTCCAATCCAGAATGAAGAGTTTCTCAAAAAGAAGAACCTTCAAGGATGGATAGAAAGCCGTCAGATCCTGTGATTCGATCGGCTGAAGCTTCTTATCCGGATAGACGATGCTCGGCGTCAGCATGACTTTGTTTTCCTTCTCATCGACCTGAATCAGAATTCTTTTCTTCGTCTGATCCTTGTAGACTCTTTCATATTCGAAAGAGAGAAGATCATTTTCCCATTCCTTGATCTTCTTTCCATCATCGACACCGAAATCCTTCTTGCAATCTTCGCATTCATACCCATGGGTATGATACACGCTGTCCGAAAAAGGAATCGTATTTTCTTTTCCACAGCGCGGACAAATGACACTCATAACTGTTCCTCCTTTTTCAAATGGGTGATCAATAACAGAGAATCATACTCTTCTTCGGAGAGGATGCGAATTTGTCCTTCTTGAAGATCACCAAGCTCAATCGGGCCAAATCGGACCCTCTTCAGTTGTACCACATCGTAATTGAAGTGGCCAAAAATTCTTTTCACTTCGTGATATTTTCCTTCAGACACGGTCAGATAGGCATGATATTCATCCAGGATTTCCAGTTTCGATGGACGGGCAATCTCATTTCTTCCGATATCGATTTCCTGATTCATCAGATCGACCAAGGTCGGGCGGAGGATGTGATTGACGCTGACATAATATGTTTTCTCCACGGCCGTCTTGGGATGGGCAAGTTTTGCATTCATGACACCATTGTCTGTCAATATCAAAAGACCGGTCGTATCCTGATCGAGTCTTCCGACCATGCGCATCCTCTGGCGGTATTCTTCTGGAATCAGGTTCATGGCGGAAGGATAGTTTTCATCCTTCATCGAACACATATAGCCTGATGGCTTGTTGAGAATCATCGCGATATAAGGGGTATTGGGTATGACTTTTCCATTGACGGTGATGACATCATCCCCTTTGATCTGCATCGTGTAGTCTTTGACCAATTGTCCATTGACCATGATGGAATTATTCTTCAGGACTTTCTTGCTCGATCTTCTCGAGCCGAATCCATGGACAGACAAGAAACGATCCAGTCTCATAAGGACTCCTTATCGATTTTGTCTTTCTTGGAGACAAATTGGTGAATTCCCAAAGCAATGGGAACAAGAAGACTGACAGCCAGACTCGTTCCGATGGTCAGCCACTGAGCCAACTCAGAGGAGACACTCGTCAGATAAGGTGGCTTGATGAAGGTCGTCATGATATAGAAGATGCCTGCAACATAGATTCCAGAATTCAGGCTGGCCTTTTCCAGGACAAAATCACCTCTTCTCTTCAAAAGAAGAGCGAAGAAACCGCCAATCAGGAAACCAACCAGACAGAAAAGAGCCATCTTCAAAGGACCTTTTTCATAAAGCATGTGATTGAAATAATTCGAAACGGAGATGAAATTCCCAGTCATGAAGAAAAGAGTCGAGATTCCCATGCCTGAGAAGACCAGAACGAATCCAGATACCAAGAAGGCAATCAGAAAATAAAGAGAAAGGAAGGAATCTGAAACCCAAATCTGATTCAGCGAAGAAGAAAAGAATTTCAAAAAGACATAGAAAACTGCTCCGCTGACAAGAAAGATACAAAGCGATGAAAAAAGGTGTTTCTTCTTTTCTTCATTCTTGAACATCTTGGCGACCTCAAAGATGAGGAATCCCAATCCGCTGAGAGCCAAAGAACCATACAAGGCAAGAGGATAAGAGGAGAGAAGACTCTCAAAGGGAATAAAGAAAAAGAGGGCAAATCCGATAATGGCACCTAAAAGATACGTGAATCGCAGAGAAAAGAGAATTCCAAGTTCCTTCAAAAGAGAAATCTTATAGGGGTCATCATTGATTCCACAAGTTAGAAGAATCTGGTTTTTTTCTTTTTTCTCAATCCGTCTGAACGGATATTCACGTAAAGACATCGTCTCTTTGAGACTTTTTGTCTGGAAGAAGGGAACCGCAGATGCAAAGCCGACAAAGAGACCCTCTAGGATATTCATGATGCTTTTCGAAAAGCTGAATTTTTCAATCTGTCTGTGTTCTGTTTTCATACTTGACTATTATATATGAAAAAAGAAATATTTGTAGTCAGAAGGGAAGATTTCTCTTTATAATGGAAGATGAAATCAACGAGGTACATCCATGAAAAAAATACTCGAAAAACTGAAAACAAGAAAGTTCTATTCTCTTTCCCTTCTTTTCTCGCTTCTTGCCATTCTCTTCTATTTTCTTCCTTTCTTATATTCCATCGATTCGAAGACAAAAGGACCGATTTTCATCAATGGCTATATCCTTTTCCGCTTCTTGGAGGATTCCAGCACAAAGATTCATTCCGGTTCCCTTTTTTTCCTGATTGCCCTCATCTTTCTTGGCATGCTTCTTCTTTCATCCATCTGTGGAATCCTGGTGAAAAAAGAATATCTAAAATCTATCAGAGCCATCACCTATTCCCTCGTATGCCTTGTCTGTGGATTCTCCATCGCTGGAATCATCAATCTCAGCCAATTGAGAACAATGAATCTCTATCTGGAATTCGGTTCCTATCTCGTCACGATTCTCAATGGCTTTCTTTTCTTAGGCGAGACATTCCTTCTCATTCAGTCCGTCAAGGAAAAGACAGCCGCCTGATACGGAAGAAGTTTTTGATTGACAGATTCATAATTCGAAAGAAGAAGTTCTTTCTTTATGGAAAGAATCTTCTCATCAATCATTCTTTTTCGGTTGCTCAGATTGATGAGAATTAGGACTTTCTTTCCTTTGTATTCCCGAATATAAATCATGACATCCTTCTTGTTCTCACATAAAGAGAAATCAACCGATCCATGAATCAATATTTCATTCTCATCATGAAGTTGGTTTATCTTCTTGAAGAAGGTGAGAATTCCATTTTCATCCTTTGACTGATTTTCTGCGTTGTAGATTTCGCTAAGTGGATTATATCTTTGCCAAGGTTTAGTATCCTTCGAGGAAAAGCCATAGCCGATGGAGGAATCAAAGGCCATCGGAGCTCTTTCATCATCTCTTCCGAATTTATGGGCAAGATGTTTGGCAAGGAAAGAAGGAAGATGATATCCTTTTGCCATACGATAGACATTCTGTGTGACGATATCCTTGCATTCTTCCATTTTCAGTGGCTTTGGATAATTATGGGCCCCATATTCCTGTCCCATATAAAGGAAAGGTGTTCCTTTCAGAGTATAAAGAAGAACCAGCATCATCTTGGCTCCCATATCCTCATACTTTCCATAGACATAACGGGAGAAGACTCTTCTCTGATCATGGTTTTCGAAATAATTTCCACTCCAGGGAATCTCCTTGCCCCAGGAAATCAAGGAATCCTTGAATTTCTTCCGATCGATTTTCTTGGACAGGAATCCTTTGTAGCAGTCCACATGCTCGAACTCAAAGAAGGTATCCAATTCCTCCTCCATAAACTTCTTTCCATCTTCGATCGTGATATTTCCTCCGCATTCACCGATGAGAACACCACCTCTTGGCGAAATGACATCTTTCTGAAGCCTTTTGAGTATGACATGATTGCCTTCCGTCGCCAGATAGTGCTCCATGCCGATGGGAAGAGAAAGGGAGGCACCTTCTTTTCCATCCTCATAAGAGTCCTTATAGATTTCAGAGATGACGTCACACCGGAATCCATACACTCCCTTATCCATCCAGAAGGTGATGATGGCCTTGACTTCCTCATAGATCTTCGGGTTGTGCCAGTTTAGATCCGGCTGCTGCTTGGTGAAAAGATGAAGATAGTACATGCCTTCTTCATTGGGCACTTCCTCCCAGGCGGAACCTGTGAAATTGCTTGTCCAGTTATTCGGATAAGTCCATTTCCCTTTCCCATCTTTTTTTCCTTGCTTGAAGATATAGTAGTCACGATAAGGGGAATTTTTATCCTTCAAGGCTTCCTGAAACCAGGAATGTTGATCCGAGGTATGATTGACCACCAAGTCCATGATGACTTTCATGCCTCTCTTCTTTGTTTCTTCCATCAGGCGGTCAAAATCATCCATCGTTCCGAAAAGAGGATTGATTTTCCGATAATCGGAAATGTCATATCCGAAATCGACCATCGGAGACTCATAGATTGGAGACAGCCAGATTGTATGAATCCCGATATCCTGCAGATAATCCAGCTTCGATGTGATGCCATTGAGATCTCCATATCCATCCCCATTCGAATCACAGAAGGAAATCGGATAAATCTGATAGACGGCATGTTCTTTTAGAAATTCTTTGTTGTTCATAATGATATTGTAAGCGCTCTCTCCTCAATGAAAGATATGAATTCATGATGGTGAAATACGTATCGATTCTTCTCTGATTTCCTCTATACGTAGAAGGCAGTACGTATCAAAAACAGATATACGTATCTCACTTTTTCCAACACGTAGAAAAAAAGATAGAGTACGTATGAAATCATCAGTACGTATAAAGAAAAGGGAGCAGTACGTATCAAAACTTCAGCACGTATCAAATACAGTACGTAGATAGAAAATCATCAAAGAAAAACCAGGACAGAGAAATTTCCATCCTGGTATTTTTTCAATTGTTTACTTCGAATATTTGATGGTGAGGTTGTAGGTTGTCTTGGAGTCGCCATCTTTGCCAACCATCTTGATGGTTGTGATAAGGCCGACATCATTCCAGCCAAATTCATTGTTGACCTTGGTTCCATCTTCTTCGGAATCATAGGTGACTTTGAATGTGCTGCCAGCATAATACTTGTAGGAAGTATTTTCAGAGACAGTGAATGTTCCCAAGCCTAAGCCGGTGAGCATTGTGGCATAGACGATACCTTCAACATCAGTGATAGCTGTTGCGCTGAAAACACGAGAACTGGAAACATTGAGTTTCTTGGAAATGGTCGACTCGGATTTGTTGGAAGAGCTATTGCTCTTGGCAGAACCAGAGACTTCAGCAGTCTTATATTCGACTGTCTTCTTCAAAGCCTCATTGGCTTTTGTCTGGAAGTCAGCAAAAGAAACCTCACCACATGCCGTTAAAGACAAGGCACAAACACCGAACAAAGCGAAACTACGGATAGACTTTTTCATGATAAACATTTACCCCTTTCATGAAAATATCCTTGGACAGAAGTCTCAAGAACATTCGGTCTTATTTTAAAAAAACATATCAATGGTTTCAAGTGTATATCATCATTTTCTAGAAAATAAAGTATACAAAATCTATTTTTGTAAGAATTATTGACCATTCCCGTACATTTCGTGCATCACTTTTCATGAGGCCTTCGAACCAAACACAGAAATCGTTTGCATGAAGAATATAACAATCATGCTTTTTTCCACTCCATTTTTTCGGCAGACTCCGAAACAGTTTTTTTCTCATTTTCAAGTT
Organism: Bacteroides uniformis; assembly: GCA_963600815.1. Taxonomy (GTDB): domain Bacteria; phylum Bacillota_I; class Bacilli_A; order RFN20; family CAG-288; genus Enterosoma. The sequence goes on from CAVCCX010000033.1 coordinate 7,782, forward strand.
CACTGAAAAGACCAATTATCGTCCGCTTCTTTTCTTTTTTTGGCAAAAAACCTATAATAATCTCATTTGGGAGGCAACTATGAAATTTGATAACATCACTTGGGATGAATATTTTATGTCCATTGCTATTTTATCCAGCATGAGAAGCAAAGATCCGCATACGAAAGTCGGTGCCTGCATCGTCTCTGATCAGCACAAAGTCCTTTCCTTAGGCTACAACGGAATGCCCATCGGCGTCGATGATTCCCTGATTCCATGGAATGGAAAAGAAGAAGGAAAAAGCGAGTTGGAAACCAAATATCCCTATGTCTGCCATGCAGAACTCAATGCCATCCTCAATTCGAATCACAATCTTCAGGGCTCCACTGTCTATGTCACTCTTTTCCCTTGCAATGAATGCACAAAAGCCATCATCCAGGCCGGCATAAAGAAAATCATTTACCTCTCCGACAAATATCATGACTGCGATGATGAAATTGCCGCCAGAAAGATGCTCGATATGGCTCATGTCGAATATATTTCCTACAAGGGTAAGATTCCATCCATCCAATTTGACAATGAAGGAAAATAAGAAATTCCCCTGGAAGAAAGCCTTCGTTTCTTCCGTCATCATCCTGATGGTCTCCCTTCTTATCCTCACACTCCTCTACACCATCGTCAACAATACAGCCAACAAGAAGAATCTATGGATCATCTTTCCAATCTGGGGTGGAGCCTTGCTTTTAGGACTCCTTTCCTATTGGATCTATCAGATAAAGAAATATTATGAAAAGAAGTGAAAAAAAAGAAAAAGAATTGACCCCCATCGACCCGAATATTCCATCCGATTCTGCAATCTATCTGAAGAATCTTTCTTTTGGATACGATGAAGGAAAACTCAACCTGAAGGAAGTCACGCTGGATATCAAGAAAGGCCAGTCCATCGCCTTCATCGGGCATAATGGATCAGGAAAGTCCACAATGGCCAAACTCATCGATGGCATCCTTGTCCAGAATGAGGGTGATATCTACATCTTCGGCGTGAAGATGACCGATGACAATGCCCTGATTCTTCGAAAGAGCATCGGACTTGTTTTCCAAAATCCGGATTCCCAATTCATCGGCGCTACGGTGCGGGATGATATTGCCTTCGGATTGGAAAATGAATGTGTCGACCCCAAGAAAATGGACGATATCATTTTGGATTGTGCCAGGAAGGTTGGCATGGAGGACTATCTCGAAAGCGAACCTAGCCATCTCTCCGGAGGCCAGAAACAGAGAGTTGCCATCGCTGGTGCCATCGCCCGAAATCCGAAAATTCTGATTTTGGATGAAGCCGGTGCCATGCTCGATCCGAAAGGAAAGCATCAGATACGAGATATCATCAAGAAGAGAAAAGAAGAGAATCCAGATTTGACCATCATCAATATCACCCATGAGATCGATGATGCCTATGATTCAGACCGTGTCCTTGTCCTGAATGATGGAAAGATCATCATGGATGATACGCCTGAGATCGTCTTCAGCAAGGATGATCTTCTCAAGGAGATTCATCTCGATATCCCCTTTGCCCATAAGCTCAGCAAGGAACTCAAAGAAAAAGGCTTCAATCTGGGTCTGATAAAAAATGATGAGGAATTATTCAAGAAGATATGTCAATCCATCTAGAAAAAGTCTGCTATATCTATAACGAAAGGAAACCTGGTGAGACGATTGCCCTGAAGGACATCGATCTCTTATTTGAAGACCATTGTTTTACTGCACTGATCGGAAAAACAGGCTCCGGAAAATCCACGCTCATTCAGCACCTCAATGGACTTCTCCTTCCCACCAGCGGAAAAGTCACCATCCATAACCAAGTCATCGATATGACTCTCGTCCATAAAAAGAATGGGAAAGTCAATTACCGGGCCATGAAGAAAAAGCACAAGATCAAACTCAAGGACGTCAAGAATCTCCGAAAGAGAGTCGGACTGGTTTTCCAGTTCCCAGAATATCAGATTTTTGAAGAAACCGTCTTGAAGGACGTCGCCTATGGTCCGAAGAATTTCGGAATCAAGGAAGAAGAGGCCATCAAGCAGGCAAAAGAGGCCCTCTACAAGACCGGATTGGATGATTCCTATTTCGAAAGAAGTCCATTCGAACTCTCTGGCGGAGAGAAAAGAAGAGTAGCCATCGCCGGAATTCTGGCGATGAACCCGGATGTTCTTGTCCTTGATGAACCGACGGTTGGATTGGATGCCAATGGCGAAGAAAACCTGATGGGTCTAATCACTTCCCTTTATGAAAATGGAACGTCCATCATTTTGGCAACCCACAATATGGATGTCGTCTTACGTTATGCAAAAAGATGCATCGTTCTCGAAAAAGGAAAAGTTGTTTTAGACTCTACACCCATCGATTTATTCCAAAACGCTTCCTTCCTGAAGAATTCTTCCTTGGAACCACCGAAGGTTTTCTCCTTTGGAATGGCCTTGATTGAAAAAGGCATACCGCTGAAATTGGAAAACATCAAGGATACCTCCAGTCTTGCTGATGAGATCCTCCGTGTCCACAAAGGAGGAATGAAAGAATGAACACCTCTCTTGGAAAATATCTTCCCTACGACACCTTCATCCACAAAATCGATGCACGCATCAAGCTTATCGGCATGATTCTTTTCATGGTCAGCGTCTTTTTGACCTACCAGGACAATCCTTTCATGAATCTGACGATCTATCTAGGTATCTTCCTTATCCTCCTTCTTCTTGGAATCCTCTCCAAGGTCTCCTTCCTATCCATCTTCAAGTCATTGCTCGGACTCTGGATGATGATCATCTTTGTTTTGATTCTCAATGTCTTCTTCACAAAGCCGAGCAATCCCGATATCGGAATCGCCTTCACCATCGGCTCTATCAAGGTCTACTGGATGGCAATTGTCAATATGCTCTATGTCTTCTCTCGACTCCTCATCGTCATCATGATTACGAATATCTTCACTTCCACGACCAAGCCGATGGAGATGACAAACGCACTCGAGTGGCTCTTCTTCCCCCTTTCTCTCATCAAAGTCCCGATTCATAAATTCGCCATGGCCATTTCCTTGGCTCTCCGGTTCATCCCGACCTTACAGGAAGAGACAGCCCGCATCATGAAGGCCCAGGCGAGCCGCGGTGTCGATTATCAGCAGGGAAAATTCAAAGACAAGATGAAGGCCTTGATTGCTCTCATCATTCCTCTTTTCATGTCGGCTTTCACGACATCTGGACAGCTTGCCGATGCTTTAGAGGCACGAGGCTATGATCCAGATGGAAAAAGAACAAAATACAAGACCTATCATTTTTCCTATCGTGATGTTCTTTCTATCCTCTTCCTATCCGCATTCCTAGCCGGAATCATCCTTTTGGCCATCTACCGCATCGACATCTATCAGATACTGAATATACAGGTTCCACAGGTAAAATAATGAGATACTTCCTACGGCTTTCCTTTATCGGAACGAACTTCTATGGCACACAGAAGCAGAAGAAGGATCTGACTATCCAAGGTCTTTTCGAATCCCTATTGGAAAGATTCTATTGCCATCCTGTCAAGGTCATCATCGCATCTCGATTGGATCGAGGTGTGCATGCCCTAGATTTTGCTTTGGCATTCGATATCGAAGAAACAAATCGACCAACGGACAGACTTTTCTATTACCTGAAAAGAAGCATTCCGAAGGATGTCTTTTTAAAGGAACTGCGGATCGTCCCGGATGATTTTTCTCCTCGATATGACTGCAAAGACAAACAATACCTCTATCTCATCCAGAATGGAGAAAACAAGAATCCTTTATATAATCCGTTCAGCTATTCTCCTAATCACATTCTCGATACCAATAAGATGAAAGAGACTCTCTTCATGATGAAAGGATGTCACGAGTTCAGGTATTTTTCGAGTCCGGATGAAGAAGACAAGACTTTTTTGGAAATCGAAGATGTTTCTTTTCATGTTGATGAAAAAGGTCTAATCCAGATTCAATTCCGGGCCAAATCCTTCCTCCGCTACCAGATTCGATTCATGGTCGGTGCCGCCATCAGTGTCGCACTCGATAAGATTTCCATGGAAGATGTCTGTGAAGCCCTCGATGGAAAAAAGGAACTGCGAATCAAATATAAGGCAGAGCCACAAGGTCTCATCCTTGAAGAGATTCATTACCCGCTGATTCCGGATGAAAAAAAGATTTCCTTCCAGATTTGAGGACTTTTCGTCAAAAACCAGACAAGTGTTTCTATTTTCAATACAAATCAAGAAAAAACATTGGTATAATATACCGATATGATTGAGGCACAGCAATGAAGAATAAAAAGACTGGAAACAAAGAAAATTTCAAAAACGTATGTCATCGTTTCTTCCGAAAGGAAGATATCTTTTTGATTCCCAATGTTCTTTCCTATCTGAGAATGCTTCTCATCGTTGCCTTCATGTGCTGCTATCTGATCCCCTTCAGCATCCATGACAATCCGCTTGGACACATCTATCTCTCGGTCGGCATGCTGATGCTGGGCGCCTATTCCGATTTCATCGATGGCTATATTGCCAGAACCTTCGACCAGGTTTCCGAACTCGGAAAGGTTCTCGATCCGGTCGCGGATAAGCTTCTGCAATTCGCCATCGCCATCGTCATATTGATCAATCACTACCAGATTGCCAGCGTGAATATCATGTTCGGTGTCTTCCTCGCCAAGGAGATCACGCTCTTCTTCGAAGATCTCTTCCTTGCAAGAAACAACACCGCCTTCAATGGAGCGAAATGGTACGGAAAAGTCTCCTCCTTCGTCTTCTATGTCGTCACTACGTTCATCCTTCTTGGCGTTCCGATCATCGAATCCACCAAGTTGGAGAATATCGATGCCATCACCAAATACATCGTCGTCATCTGCTGCAATATCGCCACCGCCTGTCTTACCCTCGCCTGGGTCTTGTATTTCATCCTCTTCATCCGCATGATCAATGATGCGACGAAGCCACAAAGCAATCCAAAAGAGGAGGAAAAGAAAAATGATTAAGATTTATTCTTCCCCAAGCTGCTCCAGCTGCAGAAAGGTCATTGCCTGGTTCAAGGAACAACAGATTCCCTATGTGGAGATTAACATTCTGAAGACGCCTCTGACCTTGGATGATCTAAAAGAGATGCTGGAGAAATCACTCGATGGAACCGATGAGATCATCTCCACGAGAAGCAAAGTCTTCAAGGAAGAGAATATCGATGTCGATAAGATGTCCTTAAAAGAACTCCTCCTTTTCATCCAGAAGAATCCGACCATCCTGAAAAGACCGATCATCGTCGATGATTCGAAGATCCAGGTCGGCTACAACGAAGATGAAATCGAAATCTTCGAACGGGAAAAGAAGAACATTCTCAAGGCCAAGAAACTCGCTCTGGAGACTTGCAAGAACTGTCAACATCGAAATGACTGCGATCATCGCTATGATGACACAAAGAAGAAGATTGCAGAAGAGAATTCCAAGAGTGAATTCTGCACCGATAACTGCGACTGAAACAAATAGGCAATCCACCTCCGGATTGCTTTTTTCTTTCCAAAGAAAAAGAAGAAAGACCGCTATTGAGCAGGCTTTTCTTCTTTGTGAAAAATTAGACTACAGTTTTATAATTGATTTAGAGTAGAATATTTCATGGACAGAAATGAAAAGGAGAATATCATCATGAACAACAACTCCACAAAAACAGATTCGAGAGTCATCCGATCGAAAAGAGACTTGGCCAACGCACTCGAAGAGCTTCTTCAGGAGAAGAACCTCGACGACATCTCCATCACAGAGATCACTAAACGTGCCCTCGTGTCCAAGAACACATTCTACAACAACTTTGTCGAGAAAAGCGATCTGTTGACCTTCCTTTTCCAGAGATATGCACTCCTTGTCCAGAACCAGCTGGACAAGATCATTGAGCAATATCCTGATGACCTGAAGAAAGCATTCTATGAATGTGACAAAGCCATTGTCCACTTCTTCTATTCATCATCCTTCTCTTTCGAGAGAATCGTTCAGAATGACAAATCCAAGGTCCTCTACTGGGCCGTCAATGATTTCATCAACAGCGTCATCTCCGACCTATTCAGGAAATACCCCGTCATCCAGAAGAAGAATGTTCCACTCGATATTCTCTGCACCCTCTATTCCGGTGCGGCATCGAATCTCATCTACTACATGTATTCCAAGAACAATTCCATCAAGGAAGAGGAATGCGTCCAATACATGTATGATCTTCTATTGAAGACAATGATCGACTAGAGCGAAGGGACGTGCAGTGTGCCATCCTTATCGGGATGGCTTTTCATATATTCGACAATCGGGACAAAGTTCTTGTCCATCTTTCCAGGCTTGCAGTCGGAAAGTTTCTTCTGTTCGCCAGAAACGATGCTCTCCGCCATGTCATGGCAGCCGGCATGTCCGCAGGCACCGCAGTTGACATTCGGAAGCATTTTCTCGACCTCAGCAATTCTCGGGTCTTCTTCGACATGCAGGAATTTCTCTGCAACGACGATCAAGATTCCCAAGACAAGTCCGACCGCCATCAGAATGCCGACAGCAATCAGCATAATCAAATAGAGATTCATATTCATTCATTTCCTTTCTGATTTTTTTCCTCTTCTTTCATCTCCTGCTTGGCCTGCTCCTCGGGCGTGTTGTAGTAGAGGTTGAAGTGACAGCTCGTCTCGGAACAGCCATGACATTTTTCTTCGCCCGGCTTTTCGAATTCCTCGCACCCTTTCGGGACAGGAGTCTTTCGATAGAGAGCAAAAGAGACAACAAAGATGATAAGAAAGACAACAAGAATCGAAATGGCAAGAAGCCATCTTACCCAAGTCGGCATATCTGATTACGCCTGAGAAGAGATCATGCCCATGAATCCCATGAAGGCAATGGCCATCAGACCGGCCGTGATCAAGGCGATTGCAACGCCCTTGAAGGCTTTCGGCGTCTTGTATTCTTCAATACGGATACGGATGAAGGAAAAGATGACGATGACGGCAAGGAAACCTAAGGAAGTACCGATGGCATTGGCCATGGACATTCCGAAGCTCAGTCCGGAATCCGTATTGCCCTGGACAACACCCAAGACAGCACAATTGGTGGTGATCAAGGGAAGATAGATACCGAAGGACTTATAGAGTGTCGGAGAATATTTCTTGATGAACAATCCGACAATCTGAACCAAGGATGCAATGACCAGAATGTAGGTCAAGGTATCCATGAAAGGAATCTGGAGAGGCGTGAGAACGAATGTGTAGATCGGCCAGCAGATCAACGCGGCCATGATGATGACAAAGGAGACAGCAACGCCCATCGAGAAAGCGGATTTCGGCTTATTGCCGACACCGATGAAGGAGCAGATGCCATAGAATCGGGAAAGGACGACGTTATCGATCAGCATCGAAGAGATGATGGCCAATAAGAAGGATACGATATATGGAACGGTACTCATAGATTACTTCGCCTCCTTTGCAGCGGCGGCTGCCTGTTGCTTCTTCAGCGCCATTTCTTTCTGCATTTTGATTTTCGCATCGACCTTCTGCTTGTTGGCCTTCTGGTTTTCGATTGCTTTGATGACGGCCATGACGATACCCATCATGATAAAGCCACCGGCTGAATTTTGGAAGAGCGACATCGCCACACCCCAGGAATTGTCCGGACTTGCCAAAATCGGGATCTGGAAGAGCGGAATGAAAGTGAAGATTTTTCCGATGCTGATATAGCCAACACCTAAGATTTCTCTCAAGAGACCGATGATGGAAATCGCCATCGTGTAGCCGATGCCATTTCCAAGGGCATCGAGAAGAGAATCCACAACGCCATTCTTGCTTGCGAAGGCTTCTGCACGGCCTAAGACGATGCAGTTGACAACCAACAAACTAAGGAAGACACCCAAGGACGAATAGAGTTCGGGAAGGAAAGCCTGTGTGAACATCTTCGTGATGGTGACGAAGGCGGCGATGACAACGATATAGGCCGGTGTCTGAATCACTTCCGGAATGAGTTTTCTCAAAGCGGAGATGATGACGTTCGAGCAGACAAGAACGAAGGTGAAAAGAAGACCCATGCCGAATGCCGATTCCAGGGAAGTCGTGACGGCCAGAGCCGGACATGTTCCCAAGACGGCGACAAAGAGAGGGTTGTTCTTCAGAATTCCAGAGACAAAACTCTCTTTATGTTTGGATTGAACCTGTTCAGACATATTCCTCATCTCCTCTCTTCAGCATAGAAGAATTCCTGCTGAAAACAATCATTGTCTTCTTCAAAAGAATAGGATACGGCTGTGGCTGTCTTTTTCTTCATACAGACATCCTTAGCCTCCAAAAGCGCACTTCTCAGAAGATTGGCGGCAAAGGTCGCACCGCATTTCACATTGTCCAGGGCTTCATCTTTCTTATCGGAAGCAGCATTCGAAAACGGTTCGATATAGCCGGATTCGAGCTTGCTCTTATAGGACATGCTATCTTCGATTTCACAAAGGGTGGAGAATTTTCCATCCAGCGTGATGCCAATCAGGAAATCCACTGCACCATAGCCATTCTTTCCATAGACTCTTGCGATGTAGCCGACACTCTCATCTTCATCGCTGACATTATCGGCATTACCTGATTTCGTTTTTCTGGCTGTCCAGACCTTCTGGACGTAGTTCAGGGAGAGCGTATTTAGATATTCACCACCCTCATCCTCACTCTTGTATTTCGTCTTCTCATCCGAAGAATAGACTTTCCATTCGATGAAAGCATCCGCCTTGTCATAGACCTTGCTCAGCTGCTTTCTTTCCTTTTCGATGGAATTCTGTTCGATCACAGGTGCGGTGATGGCGTTTGTAGCACCCACAAGAAGGGACGCACCGCCGGCAATGATCATCAATGTCAAAGAAGTCTTCAAAAGATTCTTTCTAAATTCGTTCATTATCCAAGCACCTCCACACAAAGAGCCCAAATCATAATCAGAAGGAAGACAACAAAGAGGGCAATCGGCCAAAGGATATTCTTCCAATTGTATGAATTCGTCGACCACTTTGGATAATCAATGACAGAGGTCAGCATATTGCCAACAAGGATGGAATAGCCGACACCTTCCGGAAGGGAGGCAAAAAGACGGATGAAAGTTGTCGAGATGGCCAGAATGACGCCATAGAGGATTCTTCCCGGTCTGGTGATCGGGGAAGTGACAGGGTCTGTCGCCATGAAGACAGCGCCGAAGAGAAGACCACCAGAGAGAAGCTGATAGGTTGCAAAATAGAATGGATTGATGCCATTGGCATTCTTGCTATTGGAAACAATGATTCCGGCAAACAACATCATGACAAAGAAGGTGCCAAGATAGGAAAGGGTGATTCTGAAGTCAATCGTATGACGGACGACGAGATACACAAAGCCAATCAGAATGGCAAGTTTGCAAACTTCGCCGACCAATCCTGGTGTTTTCCCCAAGAATAAATCGAGTAAGGAATAAGAACCATCCTGCATTAGGTTGAATGAATTTGAAGAAATATCGACATAGCTGTTCGATAGGCTTGTCGCACCGGCATTCACCACTTGATCTGGATAGTTGAATCGATCAAGATAGGCATAATGGGAACCAAAGCAAGTCTTCGAGAAGATCATAGCCAATAAGGCTGGATTGAAGATATTGCTTCCTGTTCCACCGAAGACGAGTTTTCCGATGATCATGCCGAAGCAGGCACCACAGATCAGCGTCGGATACATCAGGTATTCATACCCTGCTTCCATCGCTGTCGGAGCGATGAGGGCAAAGATGACCGCCGAGACCATGCTGACTGTGAAGTTCGAAAGGCGATAGGCCTTCACGCCGTGAAGGAACTGCTCCTTGATGGTCTTCTTTGTTCCATCATAGGGAATTCGATTCATGATTAGGACATAGACGAATTCACACAATTCCATGACCGCAATCGAGATAAGAAGATTTCTCAGCACCGGAAGCGGAGAGGCGATGAAACCAAAAATCACGACCGGAAGCAAAGCGATGAGAACATCGGCCATCATTCGATTGATGGAATCTTTTCTTCGGATATGGGGTGCGCTCTCTTTGATGAATTTGATATTCGTTTCCATATTATTTCAACCTCGCAATCACTTTGGCTCTACGGACATAATCCGTCACCTGAATCTTGGATGTGCAGCTATAGGTGCATAGACCGCACTCGATGCATTTCAGCGGATTGAGCATCTTCACCTTGGCCTTGTCCACTGGCATATGCTTCATCGCATTCATGATCATGACAGGCTGAAGTCCGACTGGGCAGGACAAAACACAGGAACCGCAGCGGATGCAGGGTTCTTCCTTGTATTCCTTCTTGTTGAGGACAATGATGGATGTCACTGTCTTTGTGCAGATGGAATCATCCGTATCCATGGATGCCCCCATCATCGGACCGCCGAGAATGAATGTCTTGGGAATATCCGGATCGACATAGCCGTGGCAGTTCTCGATCAGATAACGGATCGGGGTACCGACACGGACGATGAAGTTCGAAGGCTGGTTGATGGCATCGCCGGTCACAGAGACTCTTCTCTGATAGACAGGACGATTGTATTTGACAGCCTGATAGATTCCAATGACCGTGGAGACATTGAAGTTCATGATGCCGAATTCACTTGGCAAGTGTCCCGAAGGGACCTTGATTCCCGTGGATTCCTTGATCATGGCGATTTCCCATCCCTGAGGATAATAATTCTCTACAGCGGATACGGTAATGCCAGAATCGTTGTACTGCTTCAGGTATTCATCATAGAAAGAGTGAATGACCTTGTATCTCTTCTTGATGCAAAGTCTGGCATCCTTGCACTTGAAGATTCTCTGAAGAATCTGTATGCCTTTGATGACTTCCTCTGGATCTTCCATCATGGAACGATAGTCCGCATTGATGTAGGGTTCGCATTCAATACCGTTGATCAATATGGTTTTGATCGGCTTATCTGTCTGCATCTTGATGTACGTCGGGAAGGAGGAACCACCCAAGCCGACATTGGCTGTCGCCTTGACGATTTCTGTGACGTCTTCCTTCGTCATCTTTTCGATTTCTTCGTCGCTTCTTTCATGGATTGTTTCCACTTCCGTGTCTTTGAAATCGTTGTGGAACTTCATGAAGTCCACTGCTTTTCCACTTCTGTGATAATGTTTTTCGAAGCCTTCAAATATGCCAGAGCACGTCGCATGGATCGGCTGGTCAAAGAATGGACCATGTCTCATACCGATCTGCTGACCGAGTTTGACATAATCGCCTTCCTTGATGTAGATATCCGCTTTTGCGCAGCGTGCGTTCGTACTGGCAATATAAAGATACTCCGGGACCGGAAGCTTCAACGTCGACACTTTTGAGCCAAGAAGCTTCAATGGGTCGTGGATGACCGTCGTTTTCTTAATCATTGCACTAAAACCTCGCTAGAAACATTATATATCAACTATAAGAAAATAGTTGCACACTTTTTGCTCCCTTTTCATCTTTTCAAAGGATATATAAGCAAAAATTATGCATACAATGCGGTAACCACAGTCTCATTCTTCTTCGATTTCGACAAAAGTTTCATTCATTCCATTTATTATTTCTATATTTTCAAAAGAGCATCCTCATGAGATAAAGAGTGATGTTGTTACACAATTTATCTCGATAATTACATTTTTATAAAAGATGTAACTTTTAATGTTGACATAACCTTCCGGTTGTTGTAAACTATGTGCGTAACAAAGATACAAACACATTGATTTTGTTACAAGGAGGACGCAATATGAAAAACGGAATCAAGATTCTTCT
>CAVCCX010000034.1:0-19452 GCA_963600815.1 Bacteroides uniformis
TTTGCTTTTGAAAGAGATTACATGAGAAAGTATAATAGAGATGTCTTGTGGAGGTGAGGAATATGGATGGAGAAATCCTCAAAGAACATTTCAGTTCTCTATACGGAAAAAAGGATGGTCTGAGAGCGTATATGGCTCCGGGAAGAGTGAATCTCATCGGAGAGCATATCGACTATAATGGGGGACATGTCTTTCCCTGCGCGCTGGATGTCGGAAATTATGCGATCGTTTCGGATCGAAAGGACGATGTCCTTTCTTTCTATAGCGAGAATTTTCCTGAGAATGGCATCATCAGAGTTTCTCTTTCGAATCTTATCTATGAAAAGAAGGATGGCTGGACAAATTATGCCAAAGGGGTCTTCCAGGCCTTTTTGAAGAAAGGATATCCTCTGACGCATGGATTTGATATCCTCGTCTCTGGGAATATCCCAGGATCGGGTCTTTCTTCGAGTGCGGCCATGGAAGTCCTGATGGCCAATATCATCAAGGATTCCTTTTCCCTGGATGTGGATGGTCTGGAAATCGCCCTTCTTAGCCAGGAAGCGGAAAATGAATTCTGTGGACTCAACTGTGGCATCATGGATCAGTTTGCCTCTGCCAATGGAAAGAAGGACTGTGCCCTCTTTCTTGATTGCAAGACGTTGGACTATTCCTATGTTCCGCTTGTTCTAGAGGGATATAAGATCATCGTGACGAATTCAAATAAGCCGCATTCTTTAGTCACCTCCCACTACAATGAACGCAGAAGGGAATGCGAGGAAGCTCTTCGAGATCTTCAGAAAGAATGCCATATTGAGAATCTCTGCCAATTGAGCGTCGAGGAATTCGAAAAACACGCTCATCTCATCTCTTCACCGGTGAATCAGAAAAGAGCCCGGTTTGCTGTCTATGAGGAAGAAAGAACAAAGAAAGCCGTCGAAGCTTTAAAGAAGATGGACCTTCTTACATTCGGAAGACTCATCAATGAATCTGGCGAGGGATTGAAGAGTCTCTATGAGGCGACCTGCGAAGAAATCGATATCCTTGTTTCCGAGGCTAGAAAACAGGAAGGCTGCATCGGCTCGAGAGAGACCGGCGGCGGATGGGGCGGAAATACCATCTCCATCGTGAGAGAGGACAAGGTCGATTTCTTTATCCGGAACATTGAAAAGACCTACTATGAAAAGACATCGCTTCATGCGGAATGCCATATCTTATCTGTCGGAGAGGGAGGAAGAAGATTATGATCGAAATTCAAAGCGAAATCAAAAAACTAGCAACCTATGCCTTGGACAAGAAACTCATTTCCAAGGAAGAATATTTTTATAGCATCAATCTTCTTCTGGATGTTCTTTCCTTGGATGAATTCATCGATGATGGAAAAGAATATGAGAATGTCGATTTAGAAGAGACATTGGCGAGCATTCTTTCCTATGTGGCAGAAAAAGGCCTGATCAAGGAAGATAGCGTCACGTATCGTGATCTTTTCGATACCAAAGTCATGAATTGCTTCACGCCTCGTCCAGACAGTGTGATTGCCACTTTCGAGAAACTCGCCGAGGAAGACAAGAGGAAAGCCACCGATTATTTCTACAATCTTTCCTTGGATAGCGACTATATCCGTTTGTATCGAATCAAGAAGGATCTTGGCTGGAAGACAAAAACACCCTATGGCGATATCGATATCACCATCAATCTTTCCAAGCCGGAAAAGGATCCCAAAGCCATTGCAGCCACAAGAAATATGAAGCAGACATCCTATCCGAAATGCCTTCTCTGCAAGGAGAATATGGGCTATCGGGGAACACTTTCCCATCCGGCAAGAGAAACCATCCGTTATATTCCTCTTCATCTCGGAGAGGAAGACTACTACATGCAGTATTCCCCCTATTCCTATTATAAGGAACACTGCATTGTCTTCAATGCGAACCATGTTCCGATGACCATCAATGAAAAGACGTTCGAACATCTCTTTGATTTCGTTTCCTATCTTCCTCACTATATGCTCGGAAGCAATGCCGATCTTCCGATTGTTGGAGGAAGCATTCTTACCCATGATCACTATCAGGGAGGAAGCTATCGTTTCCCTATGTTCGATGCGAAGGAAGTCTTCACTTTGCGTTTCAGGGGCTATGACAAAGTGACGGGATCCTATCTCTACTGGCCACTAAGTGTCCTGAGACTCGAAAGCGAAGACCGTGAAGAATTGATTCATCTTTCCAATAAGATTCTATCCTGCTGGAGAGGATATAGTGATGAAGAATGCTTTGTCTATGCTTATACTGAGGGTGTTCCTCATAATACCATTACACCGATTCTTCATAAGGATGGCGATGAATTCGTGATGGACTTGGCTCTCAGAAACAATATCACGACTGAGGAATATCCTTTGGGTGTCTATCATCCGCATCAGGAATACTGGAACATCAAGAAGGAGAATATCGGACTCATCGAAGTCATGGGAAGAGCGATTCTCCCAAGCCGTCTGAAGAAAGAGATGGAAATCATGCAGGATGCGCTTCTCTTCAACAAGGATATCTCTGAAATCGAGGAAGTCAAAAAGCATGCTTCGTGGCTCTCTAATTTCTCTTCCCGTTTTTCTTCCGATATGAAGAAAGAAGAAATTGAAGCAATTCTCCAAGAGGAAATCGGTCATACCTTCCAGCACGTCTTGGAATGTGCGGGTGTCTACAAGCAGGATGAAAAAGGATATAAGGGCGTAAGAAGATTTGTCGAATACGTGAATTCGAAATAGACTGAGGTTGAGCCAAACAAAAATACGGAAGATTTTCAACAAAGAGAGTCTTCCGTTTTTCGATGAGGCTTTTTTGGAATTGTGTGGACAAATGGCAGGAACGCTACGTGTGGATGTCTACACAGGCTGTACACACATAGAAATGAGTATCATATGGAAATCGAATTGATGGATGTTTTATTCGTTTTTCTTGAAAAAACTTTTCGACATCCTCTTCATTCTGGATGCCTGCCTTTTTGGCTTCGCCTTCAAATTCTTTTTGAATCTTTTTTAGGGCAGATATTGCAGAATTTTCCAAGATAACCTGAGTTTCATTGACGATAAAGGAGACACTATCAAGGCATAATAATTTTCGAATTTCACCAGGGATGACAATCTGTCCATTCGACATTATTATTGACTCATGCATATTCTCCTTTTTTCTTAGATGTAGGGAATTTCTTTCTTGCATTGTACTATAAGAAAATTGGCAAGACAATCGATTTTCTATCTTGCTTGTGTGGACAAAACTTCAGGATAAAGAAAAGGCACCGGTCTCCCGGTGTCTTAAAATCGATTTGAGTTTTACTGATCGAACCACTTGTCTTTGATGAAGTCGAGGGTATCTTCGAGGTTCTCTTCTTCCATGGTTGCGATGGCGAACATGTAGCTTGGCATAGGGAGACACTTCTTTTCATCGAATTCTTCTTCATCGCCGATGTGTCCTTCACCCTTGGTGATGTAATATTTGTTTTGACAGACAAAGAGAATCTTGTCGTCCTTGATCATCACGATGTTGCCTTTTAATTTAGCCATAATGGGCCTCCTTTTTCTTCTATTATACTTGATTTATGAAAGAAAAGTGATTTTTTTGAAGAAATTCTACTTTCCGGTTTCCATCCAGCTTGGATCGGATGGATTCTTCTGGAACTTGAGAAGCTTTTCGATATCCTCTTCCTTGATGTAGTCTTCCTTCTTGGCGATAGCGATCAAGGTTTCGAAATTGCTTAAGGAATGATTGATGCAGTGATCGGCTTCGAGTTTCTCTTTTCCCTTGGCAAGATTGTAGGTGAAGATGGAAACGATGCCTAAGACTTCAGCGCCTTCTTCACGGAGGATGTCGACGACTTCAAGGGAGGATCCACCGGTGGAGATGAGGTCTTCGACGACGACGACTTTCTTTCCTTTTGGAGAGATGCCTTCAATCTGGTTTCCTCTTCCATGATCCTTGTGACCGGAACGGACATAGCCCATCGGAAGATTCATCTTCGTGGCGACGATGGCGGCATGGGCAATGCCGGCTGTGGAGGTGCCTTCTAAGATTTCAGCCTCCGGGAAGTAGGTCAGAATGGTCTCTTTTAGACCTTCTTCGACGACTTCACGGACTTCAGGATAGGAGAGGGTCAGACGGTTATCGCAATAGATGGGGGATTTGATGCCGCTTGCCCAGGTGAAGGGATCATTCGGCTTGAGGAAGACGGCTTTGATCTTCAACAGGTTGGATGCGACTTTTTCAGCTAATTCTTTTTCGTTCATTTTATTCAAACTCCTTTACACATTCATAGTAGGCCTTGACTGGGTCACTTGCCTTGGTGATGCTTCTTCCGACGACAATATAGGTCGAACCGAGTTCCTTGGCATAGGACGGGGTGGCGACTCTCTTCTGATCATCCTTGCTATCGCCCAATAGACGGATGCCGGGGGTGACACTGATCAGTCCCATTTCCTTGATGATCGGAGCTTCCAACGGAGAGCAGACAACACCATCCAATCCGGCTTTCTTCGCGTTCATGGCATAGTGGGAGACGACTTCATTGACCTTATGGTGGACGAGGTCCTCCTCATCGAGAATCGTATCATTCAGACTGGTCAAGACAGTGACAGCAATCAGCTTGGTCTTCTTTCCCTGTGGGGTCGAATCGAGTCCTTCACGGGCAGCCTTCATCATCTCGATGCCGCCAAAGGCGTGGAGATTGGTGATCTCAACGCCGAGTTCACCGATCTGGGCCATGGCCTTCTTGACGGTGTTTGGAATATCGCAGAGCTTGAGATCGAGGAAGATCTGGAAGCCATCCTTCTTGAGTTCCTTGACGAGGGATGGTCCTTCCTTATAGAACATCTCCATACCGATCTTGATGTAGGGATTGAGTCCCTTGAAAGGGGCAAGGAAGGTGTACAATTCTTCTTTTGTGGCAAAGTCACAGGCGATGATAACGTTACTCATTTTGTCCTCCTTATGATTTGAGATAGTTCATCAATATGATATTCTTCCATGACAGACGGAAGATCTTCTATGATTTTCTTGCAGCAGTATGGGTCGATGAGATTCTGGGCTCCGACTTCGACTAAGCTGGCTCCGGCATACATCATCTCCAGGACATCTCTTGCCGAGGTGATTCCTCCGACACCGATGATCGGGAGATTTGTTGCATGGCTGACCTGATAGACCATTCTTAAGGCGACTGGGAAGATACCCGGCCCGGAATAGCCACCCATGACATTCTTGATGATGGGCTTTCCACTCTTCAGGTCGATACGCATTCCTAAAAGCGTATTGATGAGACAGATGGCATCCGCGCCGGCTTCTTCGACGGCTTTGGCCATGCTGACGATATCCGTGACATTTGGTGAAAGCTTGACGATGACGGGCTTCGTCGAGCGTTCTTTGACTTTCTTGACAAGTTGGTAGGCGACATTGCTATCGACACCAAAGGCCATTCCACCTTCCTTGACATTCGGACAGGAGATATTCAGTTCGAGAGCGAAGACCTTCTTCACATCGTTGAATTTCTCAGCTGTGAGAAGATAGTCCTCCATGGAATGCCCGCCGATATTGGCGATGACTTGATCTGAATAGACTTCTGCGAGCTTTGGAATCTCTTCATGGATGACTTTCTCGACACCGGGATTCTGAAGACCGATGGAGTTGATGAGTCCGCTCGGGCATTCGGCGATGCGGGGAAGTTCATTTCCATATCGCGGTTCCAGAGTTGTACCCTTCAAGGCGATGCTTCCTAAGATATTGATATCATAGATCGAAGCGAATTCATAGCCGAATCCGAAGCATCCGGATGCAGGGATGATGGGGTTTTTGAAGTCTTTTCCTAAAAAGGAGATATGTAGATTCTTATTCATAGATGACCTCCTCTTTTTTGAAAACCGGTCCTTCCTTGCAGACTCTCTTGAATCCTTCTGTCGTCTTGATTGAGCATCCCATGCAGGCACCAAATCCACATCCCATCCTTGCTTCCAAGGAAACCTCACCATGGAAAGGAGTCTGGCTTATGTATTTGAGCATGACAAGCGGACCACAGGCGTAGAAATAGTCAAAGTCCAGATTATGATTGCTCAGATAGGAAACTGGATTTCCTTTTTCCCCTATTGTTCCATCATCACTTGTGAGATAGACTTCACCTAGCTTTTTGAATTCATCCACAAGCAGGGCTTCTTCCTTGTTCTTGAATCCAAGAAGGAACTTCACTTCCTTGTTCTGCTTCTTGAGTTCCTTGGCAAGAAGGTAGAGAGGGGCAACACCGATTCCTCCTCCGATTAGAAGGGGAGAAGAGGATTTTTCCAAAGTGAATCCATTTCCGAGATTGAGAAGAACATCCAGGCTTTCACCTTCCTTCATTTGGGAGAGAACTTTTGTTCCTTCTCCCAAGATCTTATAGAGAAATGTGATGGTGCTTTTTTCCTGGTCGAAGATAGAAAGCGGACGGCGGAGATAGAATCCAGGAAGAGCAATCTCACAGAATTGTCCGGGAAGCGAATGGAATTCTTCCTCTGCCTCTAATTTCATCTGATAGGTATCCTTTCCAACTTGATTGTTGGAAAGGATTTTCAGTAATTCCTGTTTCATATTTACTCCGCATCGATGGTCGAAACCGACATCGTCATATCTTCGAGGACGTTGAGCAGGGCGTCGACGGTATCGAGACAGGTGAACACGGGGACCGAGTTATCGATGGCACAGCGACGGATTTTCACGCCATCGTGCTCTTTATCGATATTGCTATCCGACATCGTGTTGATGACATAGCTGACATAACCCTTGCGGATGGAATCGAGGATTTCCTCGGAATTCTCGCTGATCTTGTGACGGACTCTCGTCTTGATGCCATTCTCCTTGAGGAAAGCGGCCGTTCCTGGGGTCGCTTCGATATTGAAGCCGAGCTTGTAGAAACGTTCGATCAGAGGAAGTGCGCTCTTCTTGTCGCTGTCGGCGATGGTGGCAAAGATGGTTCCGTAATTGATGAGTCTCTGTCCAGAAGCACGGAGTGATTTATACAGGGCACGGTTGAGGGATTTGTCATAGCCGATCGCTTCGCCGGTGGATTTCATCTCCGGGGAAAGAACGACATCCATTCCCTGAATCTTCGTGAAGGAGAAGGTCGGCGTCTTGACATACCATCTCTTCTTTTCCGGTGCGATGCCCGTATAGCCTAATTCCTTTAAGGTATGGCCAAGCATGACCTGGCTAGCGATATCGGCAATCGGGACACCCGTGGATTTGGCAAGGAAGGGAACGGTACGGCTCGAACGGGGGTTGACTTCGATGATGAAGACTTCCTCGGTATCTTTCTTGACGATGAACTGGATGTTGAAAAGTCCGACCATGTGGATGGCCAAACCGATTTTCTTTGTGTAGCTGACAATCGTGTCCTTGACTTTCTCAGAGAGGGAATAGGGTGGATAGACACTCATCGAGTCGCCCGAGTGGACACCGGTGCGTTCGATCAATTGCATGATGCCCGGGATGAAGACGTCTTTTCCATCGGCAATGGCATCGACTTCACATTCGATACCATAGATGTACTGGTCAATCAGAACCGGATGTTCCTCATCAAAGAGGAAGACCTGCTGGATGAATTCCTTCAGGGTGTCTTCATCGTGGATGATCTTCATCATTCGTCCGCCTAAGACGAAGGAAGGTCTCACTAAGACAGGATAGCCGATTTTTCTGGCGGCCTTGATGCCATCCTCCAACTTGGTGACAGCGACACCTTTTGGAAGCGGAATGGAGATTTTTTCCATGGCGACTTCGAATTGGTCGCGGTCTTCGGCTGTATCGATGGCGGCAACACTCGAACCGATGATCTTCACGCCAAGCTTGGCCAAGTCCGAAGAAAGGTTGATCGGTGTCTGTCCACCCAAGGCGACAATGACGCCCTCTGGCTTTTCAAAATCGATGACGTTCATGACATCTTCGATGGTCAAAGGCTCGAAATAGAGCTTGTCAGATAAGGTATAGTCGGTCGAGACGGTTTCTGGATTGTTGTTGATGACGATGGCTTCATAGCCTTCTTTCTGGAGTGCCCAGACACAGTGTGTGGTCGAGTAGTCGAATTCGACACCCTGTCCGATACGGATCGGACCGCTTCCCAAAACGACGATCTTCTTCTTTTGGGAATGGATGGATTCATTTTCTTCCTCATAGGTGGAATAGAAGTAGGGAATATAGCTATCGAATTCGCTGGCACAGGTATCGATCATCTTGTAGACCGGATAGATGTTGTTTTCTTTTCTGTAGCGATAGATGTCGAGTTTGCTCTTGTGATAGATTTTTCCGAGATATTCATCTGAGAATCCCATTCTCTTGGCCTGAAGGAAGAGGTCCTTGTTTAAAGGCGTCTTCTTGAGCTTTTCTTCCATGCGATAGATGTTGTACATCTTCTCTAAGAAGAAGCGGTCAATCATGGTTAAGAAATAGATATCATCGATGGTGACGCCTTTGCGGAAGGCTTCCATGATGGCAAAGGGTCTTTCATCGGTATGCTGGGAGATGATGTCGAGAAGTTCCTTGACATCCATCTTCTTGAATTTGTCCAGTTCGAGATGGCATGCCTTGATTTCCAAAGAGCGGACAGCCTTGAGCATGCTCTCCTCGATGGTTCTTCCGATGGCCATGACTTCGCCGGTGGCTTTCATCTGCGTGGATAAGGTTCTTGAGGCATCATCGAATTTGTCGAAGGGGAAACGAGGAACCTTGGTCACGACATAGTCTAGTGTCGGTTCGAAGCTGGCTTTGGTATTGGCAATATCGATTTCGTCGAGTGTCATGCCGGCAGCAATCTTGGCTGAGACACGGGCGATCGGGAAGCCACTGGCCTTGCTGGCCAAGGCACTCGAACGACTGACACGGGGATTGACTTCAATGACATAATATTGGAAGGAATAGGGATCTAAAGAGAACTGGACATTGCATCCGCCTTCGATCTTGAGGG
Source organism: Bacteroides uniformis (assembly GCA_963600815.1). Classification (GTDB taxonomy): domain Bacteria; phylum Bacillota_I; class Bacilli_A; order RFN20; family CAG-288; genus Enterosoma. Next base: position 8,938 of record CAVCCX010000034.1, read on the forward strand.
CACGGATGATCTTCAATGCCGAATTTCTAAGCATCTGGTATTCCTTGTTGGTCAAGGTCTGGCTTGGAGCGACGACGATGCTATCGCCGGTATGGATGCCGACAGGGTCGATATTTTCCATATTGCAGACAACGATGGCGGTATCGTTCTTATCACGGAGGACTTCGTATTCGATTTCCTTGTATCCCTTGATGGATTTCTCAACGAGGACTTCACCCACTGGGGAGAGCTTGAGTCCATTGGTGGCCAAAGGACGGAGTTCCTCTTCATTGTCGGCAAATCCGCCACCGGTTCCACCAAGAGTGAAGGCAGGACGGAGGATGACTGGATAGCCGATCTTATTGGCAGCGGCGATGACTTCCTCGAGTGTCTTTGCAGAATAGCTTTCCAGAATTGGTTCATTTATGCTCTGGCAGAGTTCCTTGAAGAGTTCTCTGTCTTCGGCCTTGCTGATGGCATCATAGGAGGTACCTAAAAGCTCGGTGTGGCATTCCTCGAGGATTCCATTCTTATAGAGTTTCATTCCGAGGTTGAGACCGGTCTGTCCGCCGATGGAGCAGAGGATGCCGTCTGGACGTTCGATACGGATGATCTTGGCGACATTCTCCAAGTCGAGGGGTTCCATGTAGACCTTGTCGGCAATCTTGGTGTCGGTCATGATGGTGGCCGGGTTGGAGTTGACCAGGATCGTTTCATAGCCTTCTTCCTTCAGGGCGAGACAGGCCTGGGTTCCTGCGTAGTCGAATTCGGCACCCTGTCCGATGACGATCGGACCGGATCCGATGATCATGATTCTTTTGAGATCTGTTCTTTTTGGCATGCTACTTTCCCTCCTTGAAGTCTTTCATATTGTTCAAAAAACGGGTGAAGATATAGGCGCTGTCTTCCGGACCGGCGGCAGATTCCGGATGGTATTGGACGCCGATGACCTTGTTCTTCCTGTCCATGATGCCTTCGGCTTCATTGTCGAGGATGTTGATGTGGGTGAGTTCCAGTCCCGTGTTTTCCAATGACGACTTATCGACGGCATAGGAATGGTTCTGGGAAGTGATTTCGATTTTTCCTGTGGTCAGGTCCTTGACCGGATGGTTGGCTCCGCGGTGTCCGAATTTCATCTTGTATGTTTTTGCCCCATAGGCAAGAGCAATCATCTGATGACCCAAGCAGATGCCGAGAATTGGCAATCTTCCTTTGAGTTCCTGAATTGTCTTGATGACTTCCTTGCAGTCAATCGGGTCTCCAGGACCATTGGAAATGAATAGGCCATCGGGTTTATATTTCAGAATGGTCTCTACAGGTGTGTTATAGGGAACGACGACGACATTGCACTTGTTCTGGTTGAGTTTGCGGATGATGTTGAGCTTGCAGCCGCAGTCGATGGCAACGACATTGAAAAGTGGATCCGGTGTTCTTGAATACCAGATCTTTTTGCTGGAGACTTTCTTGACCTGGTCGTGTGGATACTCATAGGCGGCAAGTTCCTTCAGACATTCTTCATCGCTTTCCTCTTCATCGGTGATCATGGCTTTCATGGAACCGTTGTCGCGGATGATGCGGGTGAGCTTTCTTGTGTCGATATCACAGATGCCCACGGCATGATGCTCTTCCATCACTTCCGAAAGGGTGGAGGTGTAGCGGAAGTTGCTCGGGAGGTCATTGTATTCTCTCACGACGAATCCGCTCATATAGACGGATTTGCTTTCATAGTCTTCATCGGCAAGACCGTAGTTTCCGATGAGCGGATAGGTCATGGTGACAATCTGATCGCAATAGGAAGGATCCGAAAGGATTTCCTGATAGCCGACCATCGACGTGTTGAAGACGATTTCGCTGATCTTTTTGTCCATGCTGCCGAATCCGGTGCCATGGAAGATGGTTCCATTTTCCAATACGAGTTTTCTTTTCATCAGATATTCTCCTTTCGATAGACGATTTTTCCTTTGTAGAGGGTCATCAGGTTGAAGCCGTAGAGGCTTTTTCCGATGAAGGGTGAATTTTCTCCCTTGGAGAGAATCTCACTGGCCTCATAGGTGTGTTCATGTTCGATATCCAAGAAGCAGAGGTCGGCTCTTGCACCTTCCTTGATGGTGATTTTCTTAAGTCCCATCAATGTTCTTGGGTTGTTGCTCATCCAGTCTTCCATATCCTTCAGGGTGGCTTTCTTTGTCTTGACAAGATAGGTGTAGACTAAGGGTGCGCTAGTCTCGAGTCCGATGATGCCATTGGGGCATTTCTCATAGGGTCTGGATTTTTCTTCCTTTGTATGCGGGGCATGATCGGTTGCAATCACAGAAGCTGTATGGTCAAGAAGAGCCTTGATGGTCTCTTCCTGGTCTTCTTTTGTCCGCAAGGGCGGATTCATCTTGAAGTTGGGATTGTCATGGATATCCTCTTCATTCAGAAAGAGATGGTGTGGTGTGACTTCACAGGTGATTTTGTAGCCTTCTTTCTGGGCCTGGCGGATGAAAGAAAAACTCTCCTTGGTGGACATATGGCAGAAATGATAGGGGACATTGAGTTCCTTGGCAAGATTGATTTCCTTTTCGACAGCGAGATATTCGCCTTCTCTTTTGGTCTTATAGACTTTGTCTTCGGCATGGCTGGCGATGAAGAGATTGTATTTCTTGATTTTCAATAAAGCTTCGCGAAGAACTTCGTGATTGGAGAATCCGACGCCATCGTCGGAGAAATAGCGGGTATGTTCCTTTAGATGCTCGATATCGGAGACTTCTTCGCTTTTCTCGCCGACGGTGACACTTCCATAGGGAATGCACTCAATGACGGCTTCCTTCCTGATGAGGTCTTCTTCGACTTTCAGATGTTCGAGATTGTCCGGAACAGGATTGAGGTTGGGCATGAGGAAGACGGTGGTGAAACCACCTTTGGCAGCTGAAAGGCTTCCAGTCTTGATCGTCTCCTTTGCTTCATAGCCTGGGGAACGGAAATGGACATGGATATCACAGAGTCCGGGCATGCAATAGCATCCTTTCAGATCGATGCCATCGCCTTGGATTTCCTCTGCGATTTTTTCTATCTTTTCTCCTTGAATCTCCATATCGACTTTTTTCAGGATGCCATCCTGAAGAATGCGGACGTTATGGAGAATCATTTCAGCTTACCATCCAAAACCATGGAGATGACAGCCATACGGACATAGACGCCGTTTGTCATCTGGCGGAAGATGCGGGATTTTTCGCATTCGACGACATCATCGCCGATTTCGATGCCGCGGTTGACCGGAGCGGGATGCATGATGATGGCATTCTTCTTCATCTTATTGACTCTTTGAATCGAAAGACCGTATTTTTCGAAATATTCTTCCTTGGTCACGCTCAGAACGGCATCTCTTTCGAACTGGACGCGGAGAAGCATGATGACATCGCATTTCTCGATGGCTTCGTCGACGCTGATTTCCTCTGCCGTATCATCGAGGAATTCCTTTGGACCGGCAATATAGACTTCCATGCCTAATCTCTTCATGATTTCGGCATTGGTATGGGCCACTCTCGAATGGACGATATCGCCGATGATGCAGCACTTGAGTCCCTTAAAGGAATGGAATTCTTCCTTGATGGTCATCAGATCCAATAAGGACTGTGTCGGATGGGAACCCGAGCCATCGCCGGCATTGAAGATCGGAATCTGGATGTTTTCGAGCTGTTTATAGTATTCGTTTTCCTTGTGACGGATGACGACGCCATCAAAGCCGATGGATTCGATGGTCTTCACCGTGTCATAGAGGGTTTCACCCTTGTTGACGCTGCTGGTGGCGATGTTGACCTGGTCAACCTGAATGCCTAACTTCATCATCGCCATGACGAATGAATTCTGGGTGCGGGTTGAGTTTTCAAAAAAAAGGGTTGCAAATTTCTTATCGGGATAAGAAACACGCAACCCATTTTTTAATGCTTCGGAATACGAAAGAATCTCTTCGATCTGCTCCGTCTTGTACTTTTTCAGATTGAATAAACCAGTCATTTTTTCATTTCTCCTTGTTTCGTTTCATCGACGTCTTCAAGAAAAAGCCTTTTCTTAGAAAAGGTATGATGGCCAATAATCATTTTCACACGACTTGACCTAACTAATTGTACACTTCTTTTCCTTTTTTTCAAGGAAATTTTCTATTCCCTGACGTTCCTTTGCTTTTTCTTTTCAGGTAAGGGCTTTCCTGATTCAGGAAGGAAAAATCAGGAGATTTCTCCCCTGATTCCTTCTTCTAGAGATGATAGACTCTGCCAGGATTGACTTCGTGCTTGATGCTTTCGACTTTCGGATAGCCTAAGACGACATGGCCGACACCGATGTAGTCATCTAGATCCAAAGGAAGCGAAGAGAGAATCTCCTTTCCTTTTTCGGATTCGATTTCCTCTTTGGCACGATGAATCCAGCAGGCACCGAGTCCGATGCTGCTCGCCTCAAGAAGCATGTTCTCCATCATGCAGGAACCATCATAGATGGCAGTGGACGATTTCTTGACGATGACAAGAAGGACTCTCTTGGCATTGTGGAAGGGGTCGACCTGGCTCGGGAATTTTCCGATTTCGGAGTTGAGAGCCTTGAGTTTCTCGATGATTTCTTCATCGGAGATATCGATGATGACGCCTCCCTGGCGATTCATTCCGCTCGGAGCGGATAAGCCAGCCTCGATGATTTTTTCGACATCCTCGTCTTTGACCTTCTGATCCGAGAAGGCTTTGGTCGAACGTCTTTTTTCGAAAATAGCATCCATATTCTTTTCCTCCTTAAAAACGGCAATCTTTTCTAAGATCAATATATTCTAGTCCATCGAGAAGATCGATGTCATCTTTTTTGATTTTGGCATCGAAAATGACTAAGTTCTCTTTGATTCTTTCCTCTGTCTTGGATTTCACCAATGGAAGAACACCTTTTTCCAGGCAATAGCTCAGGCAGAGCTTGGCTGGTGTGATGTGATATTTTTCAGCAAGAGTAAGGATCTCCTTCTTTTCGAGAAGTTTTCCTGTGGATAAGGGAGAATAGGCCTCGATAAGAATCTTGTTTTCCTTGCAGTACTCTGTTGTCTCTTTCTGGATATTGGAAACATAATAGCGGATTTGGTTGACCTGTGGGATAAAGGAAGTCTTTTCGATGAGAAAACGGATTTCCTCAGGGTGGAAATTGGAGATGCCGATGCTGCGAATATATCCTTCCTTATAGAGGTCGATCATGGCCTTGTAGGCTAGAACATTTCCTTCCATGCAGTCTTTTCCCATTTCATTCCAGGGCCAGGGGGCATGGATGAGATAGAGGTCAAGATAATCGGTATTTAGATGCTTCAGGGTTTCGAAGAAGTATTTCCTTGTTTCCTCATAGGTCTTGATCTGGGCTGGAAGCTTGCTGGTGAGAAAAAGCTTCTTGCGGTCGATTGACGAATCCTTGATGGCTCTTGCAATCTCCCATTCGTTCTCATAGGCATAGGCGGTATCGATATGGGTATAGCCACATTTCAGTGCGCAAAGGGTTGCCTTATAGCAGTCCTCTCCTTTGATCTGCCAGGTTCCAAATCCGATTTTGGGAATCTCTACGCCGTTGTTCAGAAGATAGTTTTCCATTTTCTTTTCCTTTGATGGACCTTGTTCTATAATCATCTCACGAGGTCACTTCGATATGTACTATTTTACCAAAGAATATGAAAACAGAAAGAGATATCTTGGCTGTTTGGAAGACTATACGCCGATTGAAGATGCTTTCTATGATGAAAAGATGATTCAGAATCTCTATCAGGAAAAACTCGCTGAAAGACTTAAAAAGGCCGAAAAGGATTTCAATACGCCGATAGGAATGATGAAGACAAGAGAAGAAGTCATCCGTACCTATAAGGAGAAAGATTATCCAAAATATGACTTGGCTTCCAAAAGAGTGGTCGGCTATCAGACTTTGGATGAAGTCTTGAAAGCCTATGACTATCAGAAACAGAAGCAGGAACTTCTTTTTGCCTCAAGAGGAACCTTCGATCCAAAGAAGGTCGAGAAAATCTTCTCTGAGCAATATGAAGAAAGAAAAGAAGAAAATCTCTTCTCTCTTCCTTTCCAGTACCGAAAGAAGGTGAATCCTTCTCTTCTTGCTCTCTATCTCATCCCTAAGTCGGTCTATCATGAAATCGAAGACTATCTGAAGGAATGTGAAAAATATATTCATGAGAAAGAAGAAGCGTATCAGAAGAACTTCGAGGAAATCAAAGACAGATTCTCCTCAGAGGAACTCGATTTGATGAAAAAGAACTTCACGCCACTTGTCGGCTTCATTTCCAATGAGGAGGAATTGACGCTTCTTTTCCATTTCGAAGGACTGAGAAGCCCCTATTCCACAGGCTATTCCTCGTATACATTCCAAGGATGCAAAATCAAAGAGAAAGACGAAGATGTTTCTCTTGTCTCCTCTTTTGAAAGACAAAGAAATTATCCAAACTATTTCCTCATCAAAGAAAAAGAACTCTCTATTGTCGAGAATCGGAAAGTCTTTTCTCTTCTTTTAGAAAAGCATTCGGATAAGACGCTGAGCGAAATCTCTTTTTCCTTTGAGAAGGCGACGATCGAGAAAAACGCCTAAGCGAGATATTTCTCGCTCAGTTCGATATCGCCATCTATGGCACTGATTTCATAGGCGGCGGTATCTTTGAAGACTTCATAGCCCATGATGATCTTTTCGAATGCGGATTTTGTTCCCTTGTAGGTGATCGAGGAGAGTTCCTCGCAGGTCGAAAAAGCACCATCTTTGATTTCATCCAAGGAGGAAGGAAGCGTGATGCTTCTGAGCCTTGTCATTTCTCCGCAGGCATATTCGCCGATGGTTTTCACATTCTCTGGCAAGGTGATATCCCTTTTGATCTGATTGTGGAAAAAGGCGTAGGAGGAAATCTCTGTTGTGGTACTAGGAATCGTGAAATCCCCATATCCGAAATAGAGCTTTTCTCCTTTTTTGTCTATCAGGCAGTTTCCTGAAACAGAAAAGGATTCATTTTCTTCATCAACAGAAAGATCATTCAGGCTTTCGCAGAGAAAGAAGCAGGCTTCCCCGAGAGTTGAGAATGTTTTCGGTAGAGATAGTGAAACTAAGGACGTATTCATGCTGAAAGCAGAATCACAGATTGATTCAAGATGGCTCGGCAAACTTATACTCTCCAGGAAATAGCATCTTTCGAAGCAATGGGCTGGAATCTCTTTGAGGCTATTCGGAAGAGAAAGGTTCTTTAGGTCCGAGCAGAAATAGAACACATATTCTCCAAGGCTCGTCAATCCTTCGTTCAGAGTGATCGAAGAGAGGTCATAGCAGTTTCCAAAGGCTCTTTTGTGAATGGTTTTCACATTGGAAGGAATTACGATCGACTTCAGATTGCTGCAGAAATAGAAGGCTTCTTCTTCGATTGCAGTCACACTGCTTGGAATGATGCTTTCCTTGCATCCATAGAGAAGGCTTTTCCCATCCTTGCTCAAGAGACAGTTTCCGCTTGCGGAATAGACGCTATTTTCCTCATCGACGAGGATTTCCTCGATATTGCTAGCCCCTGTGAAGGAATTTCTTCCGATGGAAAGAAGATTCTTTCCGAAGAAGAGTTTCTTCAGTCCGGTGCAATTGGAAAAAGCATAGTTCTCGATGGTAAGAAGGCTGTTTGGAAAACTGATTTCCGTTAGATTGAAGCACGAAAAGAAGGCTTGGCTTCCGATGGTGAGAATTCCTTCCTCGAGGATGGAATTCTGGCATCCAAGGACGACTCTTTTCTTATCTTTTTCGATGAGGGTGTTGTTTTTTGCTTCATAGGTGGTGTTTTCCGTTGAGATGGTGATGGATTTTATGCCTGCACATCCGCTGAAGGCACCATCCTGGATGGAGGTCAGATTCTTTCCAAAGGAGAGACTTTCGAGTTTGGAACAATAATAGAAAGCCGATGAGGAGATGGTAGTAAGGCTTTCTGGAAAGTTGATGCTTTCTAAGGAAGTACAGCGTTCGAAGGCCGAGGAGGAAATCGTCAAGAGATGCTCTGGAAGAGTGATGGAGGATAATTTGTAGCACGACTTGAAGACATTGCTTTCGATTTCCTTGATGTCGGAAGGAAGAAGAACACTCTCGAGAAGGTAGCAGTTCTCAAAACAGGATGTCGGAATCGAAGAGAGATTTCCTTTTATGTCTACAGAGACGAGGCTTGTACAGCCTTTGAAGGCAGAATCTCCGATTTCCGTCAACGAGGAAGGAAAATTGATTTCATTTAAGGATGTATTTCCTTCGAAGGCTTTTTCTCCGATGCGGGTGATAGTTTCAGGGAGAGTCACCTTCTTGATAGAGGTCACACCATCAAAAGCATAGTCGTTGATGGACGTGAAAGTGTCTGGAATATTGATGGAGACAAGAAGCTGATTCTGGAAATAGAGACTTGCCTTGTTGCAGCAGGGATTGGCCATCTCGTCGAATTGGATATTCAGATAGTCTTCCACGGACCCGTTGAAGAAGACGGTTTTTAGTCGCCCGCATTCCTCAAAGGCGGAATAGGATATCTTCTTGATTCCCTTATTGAACTCGACACTTCTCAGGTTATCCATATGATAAAAGCACTGGCTTCCGATTTCCTCGAGTGTGGATGGAAGGATGAGAGAAGTGATTCTTCTGTTGTAGGCAAAGACATTCTTGGCAATCTTTGTCACAGGAAGTCCATTGTAGTAATTCGGCACGACAATCTCTGAGTCTTTGGATAGGTTTTTTGATAAGGTATAGCAATTTCCATTGCTGACAAACTCAAAATCAAGACTCTGGTATCTGGCCGTGAGTGTGCAGTCATCCTTGAGAGGAAAACTCTCTCCGGTCGTGTCGATTTTTTTATTCTGGTAATACCAGCCAGAGAAGACGACATTTCCCATATCGGAAGTTGTCTCAGGGATAGGAAGAGCATATTCTTTTTGATAAACGAGGGTGATTTCACATTTCTCGAGATATCCACCATTGCTGTTCAGTATGATCTTGACTTTCGTTTCTTCCCGGGGTGTGGAAACAATTTCAGAACTCGTGGAAGAAGAAAGAAGAGAGGAATTCTTTCCACTGCAGGAGACAAGGCTGAAGACTGCGATAAGCAAGAAAAGGCTTCTTTTTTTCTGTTTCATATGTTTACCTCCGAGAGATCATTCTTTCTTTTTTCTAAGGAAAAAGATAAACTATCCGTATGGATAAAGAGAAACTGCCGGATAAAATTCAGAAGAATGCATCCGTGAATACCATCGAGGATGATGAGGAATTGGCTTTCATTGAGTATCAGGAGATGGTCAATCATTCCAAGGAGGCCAAAAGGAATCGGCTTCTTTTGATTGCTCTTTCGACTGCGGTCTATCTTCTTGGATTGGGTCTTTTTGCGACCATCGTGGATACATTATATAAGATCAACGAGATTGTCGGCATCGTGGTCGGACTGGTTCTTCTTGTCAGCTATACCATCTGCTACATTGTGATCCTCTGCCAGATATTTTCCAAGCATTCCTTCGATATCGAACAGAAGAATAAGAAGAATCATAAATTCTCTGAAAGAAGGAATAATACGGTCCGCTTCGAGATGGCTCGAAGCATCAAGGATCAGTCGGCAGTTCTCGATTATCTCGAGAAAGAATCCAATAAGACGTATCTATCCAAAGATGAAAATGCGAAGATCGATTCTTTTCAGAAAATCATCTCTCTTGCCAACAAATACCCAAATTCTACGCCATCCTATCATAGTGAGGATGCCAAGGAGTTGGCTAAGGCTCTCCAAGTTGCCATGAGCAAGGATGGTGTCATCTATAAGAAAGCCAAGGCCATCATCATGAAAAGAGCACTTGCGACAGGGTGTCTGACAGCTCTCAGCCAGAATGCCGTCATGGATATGTCGATCGTGGCTGTCAAGGATATGCAGCTCATCAAGGATCTTATCTGGCTTTATGGATTCCGTCCTTCCAACTATGAGATGAATAAGATCATGCTGAAGGTATTGAAGAATGTCTGTATTTCTATCGGACTAAATACCATACCGAAGAATGCGAATCTTCTTTCCAAGGTGTTCAACAAGGATTCGAATAATTTCCTCATTCAGCTGTTTGGTCAGGTTCTCGATATGGGGGCTCAGTTCCTCGGAAATGGAACCATGACCTACCTGATCGGACGATATACGATCAAGGTTCTTCTCAAGCAGTATCATCTGCAGGATATCCTAAGAACAAAGGCGCTTGAGGAATATGAACTGGATCTGAATAAGGCAACCATCGAAGAAATCAACAAGGAAATCGATGAAGAGATGACTAGACTATCCACAGAGAAAGCTCAGATCGAAGATGAGAAGCCTCTCCAGTTGGAAGATGAAAAGAAGAAAGGATTTCTTCATCATCTCTTCCAGAAGAAGGACAAAGAGAAAACCAAGAAATAAAGCAAGAGCTATGGCAGAAGCCATAGCTCATTTTCGTTTCTTTAGCTGTGCTGAGTGAATTGGATGGAAATGTCGCAATGATAATCATCATCATAATCATCTTCAACAGATTGCACTTTGAC
>CAVCCX010000035.1:0-19445 GCA_963600815.1 Bacteroides uniformis
TGAAGGAAGAGGCAATCGATAACGCGATTTCCTCCTTCCAGGACCTGGACCAGATCCAGTCAAAAAGGAAGAAATAGCTATAATTTTTCTACAAGATAATGGTAGATAGTATTTTTTATAAATTGATATTGAGGATTTCATCATCCGTCATGGATTTCCTATATTTTGTCAACAACTTTCCTGGCAACTTGTATTTCATTTTATCTTTACCAATTTTTTGCGAATTTCAAATCTTATTTAAACTGATTCGTGAACTGAATCGCATATTTCATACTTACAATGCCCTCTTGAGATCGTCCATGCTCGAATATCTGGGAGAGGATGAATCATTCATCATCTTTCTTCCTTCTTCGATCGCTGCAGCCGTTATCTCATTTGGAACATCCAATTTCAATTCAAAAGAAATGCCTTGTTCACGAATGGCTGTTCTCAAAAAAAGGTTGATGGCTGTTGTCATATTCAAGCCAAGTTCATCAAATATTTTTTCGGATTTTTCTTTTATATTCTTATCTATCCTTTTGTCATTTTATAGTTCGGGTCTTCCAATATCTTCGGCAAGGCACGGAAATAATTGTAGTCTTTTCCGGATTTGATTTCCAAAGGCAGGACATTCAATGAATCATAGTCGTCGAAAAGATAGTCGACTTCCCCAACTTTCTTTCGGTCGTAATAATAGAGTTCATGATTGTGGGCTTTCAGTTCTTGGGCAACGACGGTTTCATAAACGGCCCCTAGATGCACCCCTGAGGCATCATTTAGAATGGCATTGATGTTCTTCTGATAGAGAATATTTGTCAAAAGACCGACATCATTCCTATACAGCTTGATCAGGATTTTGCTGCTGGATTGGATCAGTGGGAATTTCGGCTCGGTGATTGCTTTTGCATCCAAAGCGATTCCAGATGAGATGAGGTATTCGAATTCATCGGTGTATTTTGTATACCGCACATCATCGATATTCTCGATTTTCTTGTACTGCGTCCTTTTGACTTTGTTTGCGATATTGGAAGGAATCATCTCATAGATTCGTTTGATGACCAGTTTGTTCTGTTTGTCATATTTGGAGGCATCCTCTGAATAGAAATGGATGATATCCTTCTGTATCTCTCTGATTTTGACGATATTCTTTGTTTCGACAAAGGCATTCACGGCATCGGGCATGCACCCGACATAGAGATAGGTTTTGAAGAGATAGAGGAGTCTGTTATGCAGGGCCTCATCAAGGGAGATTCCTTGTTGGAAACATTTCTTCAGGTGGTCGATGGCCAATTGAATTTGCCATCAGGAATTCCTCAAAATCCATCGGATACATTTTCTTTTCGATGATGGATCCCATCAGTGTCAATGTTGTTTTTCCTAAGGCAATTCCCGATTTTGAATCGCTTACGATATATTTGTATTTGTTCTCCATTCTCAGCGGTTTCAATAAGGTGAGCAATTCGGGATATTCCTGGATTTCATCGATGAAGACGATTGTGTTTCCCCTCTCTTTCAGCTTTTCGCCAGCAAAAACACTCGGTTCGATATAGAACTGATCGACGGATCGCGCCTGGGCGAATAATCTATCGCCTGTCTTATCATCCACCATGTTGATTTCTATATAATTCTCGAAATGATTTTGAGCCATCTTTCGGATGATAGACGATTTGCCAACTTGTCGAGCCCTATCGATGCATAATATCTTGTCTTCATTGCTTGTCAGATATTCTTCGATATATTCAGATATTTTGCGGTACATAGTTTTCTCCGCTTTTCCACTTTTTATAAAGTCGATTTTTTACGCTTTTCCATTAGACTGTTTGGTTTTGACTGGGGTGTTTCTCACACTTGAATATCGCTATGAAGAAGCATGAAAACAAATTCATTGGTTAGTTTCACTCCTATCGACATGAGAAAATGAAAAAAACGTTTGACAATGGGACTGAATACCTTTATACTCTTATCTTGCCATTGGGATATAGTCAAGCGGTAAGACAACGGTCTCTGAAACCGTGATGCCTTGGTTCGAATCCAAGTATCCCAGCCAGAAAATAATACTCGGAGAAATCCGAGTTTTTTTCTTGCCTTCTACTCTTTTCTTATATTTATATAAGAAAAGTCCTCTTTGGAATGGTATAATAGTGCAATTCGAGTCTTCAATCGGATGGATGTTTTTGTATTCGATTGATGAAGGACTTCGATTCTAAGAAAGGGAAATGGATCGACTATTTATGGATATAAAATCACAGCTCAATGCACAGCAATATCAGGCGGCTTCCTCGGAAAGCCAGTATTTGCGTATCATCGCCGGTGCTGGAACCGGAAAGACGAGAACTCTCACCTATCGTATCGCGTATCTGATTTCCAAGGGCATGTCTCCAAAAAGAATGGTGGCGATCACCTTCACCAACAAGGCAGCCAAGGAAATGCAGTCGAGAGTCGATCAGCTTCTCTTGGAGAATGATTTCCATGTGGATGGAAAACCTCTGATGGTCACCTTCCATGGCTTCTGCTACAAGTTTCTGAAGAAAGAGATTTCGCATCTTCCTGGATACAACCAGAACTTCAATATCGCCGATGATTCCGATCAGGGACAGATCTACAAGGATATTTTCTCCAATATGCTCAAGGGATCGAGCAAGGATTTCACCAAGGCCGTCATTTCCAAGATTTCGGATCTCAAGACGAGAGGACTTTTCGTCAATGATGTCACCCAGAATGAAGTCCGCATGGATTCCATCTATACCTTCAATGAACTCATCCATGTCTATGAATCCTATCAGAAGTTCCTGAATAGTCAGAACCTTCTGGATTTTGATGACCTATTGATGCTCACGACGAAGATCCTGAATGAATTTCCGGATGTGAGAGAACATTGGCAGAACAAATACGATATCTTCCTCGTCGATGAATTCCAAGATACGAATGCCGTGCAGTATGATCTTGTCCGCTATCTTCTTTCGGATACGACGAAACTGACGGTTGTCGGCGATCCCGATCAGACGATCTATACCTGGCGAGGCGCAAAGAACAATATCATCAAGGACTATCTCCAGCATGACTTCCCATCCTTGGAGACGGTCGTTTTGGATCAGAACTATCGTTCGACCCAGTCGATTCTCAATGCGGCCAATGCCCTTATCCGCCACAATTCCGACCGTATGGAGAAGAATCTCGTCGCCGCGAACAACATCGAGGGTGACAAGGTTTCCTATATCCTGAATTCGGATCAGGACAATGAAGCCTATCAGGTGGCTTCCACCATCCACAATCTGAATGTCCGTGAAAGCGTTCCTTTTGACAAGATCGCCATCATCTATCGAAGCAACTATCTTTCCAACTCCATCGAAAAGATGCTGACGAGATTCAAGGTTCCTTATGAAGTCTATGGCGGCATGAAATTCTATGAACGTGCGGAAATCAAGGATGCTCTTTCCTATCTCCGTCTCATCGTCAATCCGGATGATCTTTCCTTCAGAAGAATCCTCAAGGCACCAAGCAAGTCCATCGGCGATGTCGCTTTGCAGAAGGCTCTTTCCTATAAGGCGCTTCTCGGGGAAGATGAAAACAATTCCCTCATTGAGATTTTTAGAAGAAATCCTTCTGAACTGCATCTCATGAAGAAGTCGATTCTGGCTTTGGAACAGTTCTATTCGGCCTATGATGAGATGGTCAATGTCTATCAGACATACCATTCTTCGAGCGAACTCATGACCGCGATTTCCCTTTATTTCCTCAATTCCGGTTTCATCGACTATGTGAACAAGGAAGATAAGAAGGCAGAGGAGAAACTCTCCTATACCGCGTCGAGTTCCGTTTCGAAAGTCGACAACGTCAATGAATTCCTCCGTTCCATCAGCGCCTACCTCGATCAGGAGGTTGTCGATGACGATGGAAAGAGAAGAAATCCGACATTGGAGGAATTCCTCATCGATGTCGCCTTGCAGTCGGATCAGGATACGATGAAGGATCAGCCTAAGGTCGCCCTGATGACCGGACATGTCTCCAAAGGACTGGAATTCCCCTATGTCTTTGTCACTGGGCTGAACCAGACCATCTTCCCGACGACGCATGCCCTCATGGATCTGAAGAAGAGTGCCATCGAGGAGGAAAGAAGACTTCTCTACGTCTGTGTGACAAGAGCCCAGAAAAGACTTTATCTTTCCAGCTTTGGCGGAAGAAATTTCCGCAATGGACAGGATTATTTGCCCAGTATGTTCCTTAAGGAACTCGACTTGGTCAAGAAACCAGTCACCAAAACGAATTACAATGCCTATGTCGGAAGTGCCCGTCCTTCCTCCCATTATGGAAATCTTTCGGAGAATGGAAGAAGCATTCTTTCTCAGCCGCCGGTGAGCGTGAAAAGCACGACCATGGAAACTTACAAGGTCGGGGATAAATTAGTTCACACGTCCTTCGGCAAGGGAGAAGTCATCGAAGTCCTCCCAGGAAACAAGATAATGGTGAAGTTCAAGGATGAGATCGGAACAAAGAAACTGGCTTTGGGATTCAAGGCCTTCAGAAAATTATCCAGCGAGGAACAATGAGATGGAACAGATCGATCATGAAAAAGAAAGGGTGGAGGAACTGACTCGGCTTCTCAACCAGTACAATTATGAATATTATGTCCTCAATCAGTCTTCTGTCACGGATGCTGAATTCGATCAGCTGATGGAAGAACTGCAGCGATTGGAAAATAAGAGACCGGATCTCCATGACAAACTCTCACCGACAAGCCGTGTCGGTGGGTCGGTTGCCAGCGGATTTAGGAAAATCACGCACAAGAAATACATGCTTTCCATCGCTGATGTCTTCAATGAGGAAGAACTCTATGATTTCGATAAGACCGTGAGGAAACTGACTGGGAAAGACGAAATCGAATATATGTGCGAAGTCAAGATCGATGGTCTTTCCTGTTCCCTTGTCTATGAAAACGGTGACCTTGTCTCTGCTTCGACAAGAGGCGATGGAACCGTCGGTGAGGATGTGACTGCCAATGTTCTGACGATCCGAAGCATCCCGACTCATATCCCCGAGAAAAGAGATTTTGAGATCCGCGGGGAAGTCTATATGCCAAAATCCTCCTTTCTGAGTCTCAACGAGGAGAAGAAGAAAGCCAATGAACCGCTTTTTGCCAATGCGAGAAATGCGGCAGCGGGTTCTTTGAAGAACCTCGATAGCTCCGTCACGGCCAAAAGAAAACTCGAGGCCTGGTGGTATTATGTCCCCGATGCCTACGAGATGGGATTCAAGACCCATGCGGAGGCAATCGACTATGCCGCCCGTTTAGGTTTCCGCACCAATCCGGAAAGAAGGCTCGTCAAGGGAATCGAGAAAGTCATGGAATATGTCCATGAATATCATGAGAAGAGACCTTCTCTTCCCTATGATATCGATGGACTGGTCATCAAGGTGAATGACCTCTCCCTCTATGAGGAAATTGGCTATACCATGAAGGTCCCCAAGTGGGAGATTGCCTATAAGTTCCCACCCGAGGAACAGATCACGAAGGTCGAAGGAATCGAAATCTCGGTCGGAAGAACCGGAAGAGTGGTTCCAACCGCAATCCTTGAGCCTGTCCGTGTCGCCGGAAGTCTGATTTCGAGAGCCACATTGAATAACGAAGACTATATCCAGATGAAGGATATCCGTATCGGAGACTATGTCTCGCTTCATAAGGCTGGTGATGTCATTCCAGAAGTCGAGAAGGTCATTCTCGAGAAAAGAAATCCTTCTCTTCCTCCTTATTCCTTCCCGAAGGAATGCCCGTTCTGCCATCAGGAACTCAAGAAGATCCAGGGCCAGACGTATTGTGTCAATAGCGACT
This sequence comes from Bacteroides uniformis, assembly GCA_963600815.1. GTDB lineage: Bacteria > Bacillota_I > Bacilli_A > RFN20 > CAG-288 > Enterosoma. The sequence goes on from CAVCCX010000035.1 coordinate 5,807, forward strand.
GCGTCTCAAGGAAGATCAACAATCTCATCTTCTTTGTCTCGAATCAGGGCATGGATATCAAGGGAGTCGGAGACCGGCTTGTCGAATCCCTGTTCAATGAGGGATTATTAAAGAATATCGCTGATTTCTATCTGCTCAAGGATCATGAGGAAGACCTCATGATGATGGATGGCATCGGAAAGAAGACCTGCCAGTCCCTCTTTGAGGAAATCGAGAAGTCGAAGAAGAATGATCTCTATAGGCTTCTTTGCGGATTGGCTATACCGCTCGTCGGAAAAAAGACCGCCATTGTCCTTCAGAATCATTTCAAGAATCTCGATGCCTTGATGTCTTCTTCCTTTGAGGAACTCTCTTCCTTGAGCGATGTCGGAGAAATCACGGCGAAGAAGATCCTGGATTATTTTGCCGATGAGGAGAATAAGAAAATCATCGAAAGACTTCGCTCCTACCAGGTGAATTTCTCGATTCTGCATGAAGTGGAAGAGGCCAAGGAGAATTTCTTCAAGGGAAAGAAGTTCGTCCTGACAGGGACGTTGTCTATTTCCCGCGATGAGATGACCAAGAGAATCGAAGCCCTGGGTGGAAAATCCTCCTCTTCGGTTTCGAAATCGACCGATTTTGTTCTGGCCGGAGAAGAAGCCGGTAGCAAGCTAGAGAAAGCCAAGAAGCTCTCCGTGAAGATTTTCTCGGAAGAGGAAATCCTTCCGCTTTTGCTCGAAGCCGAAAAAGAACAGATATAAAATATTTTCATCTGTTGTATAATACATTGTTTGAGGGTAGAAAAATGATTAAAGTAACAAAAGAAGTGATTGATTTATGTGCAGAGAACCTTCTCTTCAGACTCAATCCCGGTCAGACCGATTTGATCTATGAGGAATTCTCCACCATCATGGCGCAGATTGATTTCCTCAAGGGAATCGAGGGCGTCGATGAAGCCTCGCCGATGACGTTCCCCTATAGCGAACATCAGAAGATTTTGCGCAAGGACAAGCCTGGAAAGCCGCTTGACAGCCAGGATGCCCTGAAGAATTGCAACACCAAGATTGGAAATCAGATCAAGTTACCGAAAGTTGTAGGAAATAAATGCGATGAAATGGATGAATAAAAATATTCACGAGCTCCATTCGATGCTCGTCAGAAATGAAGTGACGGCCAGCCAGCTTGTCGAAGAATGTATCGAATTATGCAAGAATGACAAGTGCAACTGCTTCGAGGCGACCAATTTCGAAAATGCCCGCAAAGAAGCAGCGAAGATCACCTCGGTCAAGGAAGAGGAATACCTCAAGGGCATTCCCTATCTTTGCAAGGACAACTATTCCACCAAGGGTGTGGAGACCACAGCCTCGAGCAATATCCTGAATGGATATGTTCCGATTTTCGATGCCACGGTTGTCTCCAAACTCAAGAGAGCCGGCATGATTCAGGTGGCCCATACCACGATGGATGAACTTGCCATGGGTGGAACCGGTACGACCGGACATAAGGGAAATACCACAAATCCCTATGATACGGAAAGAATCATCGGCGGTTCTTCCTGCGGATCCTGTGCGGCGGTTGCCCAGGGTATCGCTCCTTTTGCCTTGGGAAGCGACACCGGCGATTCGGTCAGAAAGCCAGCCAGCCACGGTGGCATTGTCGGATACAAGCCGACCTGGGGAAGAATTTCCCGCTATGGCCTTTTCCCATTCGCTCCTTCGATGGATACGGTCGGTTATTTCACAAGGGATGTCCTTGATGCTTCCATCATGCTTTCCTATCTTGCCGGACATGATAGCAAGGATATGTCTTCCTCCTATCGAAGAAAAGAAAAATATCAGAACTATGTTCTTTCGAAGAAATCGCTGAAGAGAATCGGCTATTTCAAGGCCGTCATGGACAATATCCAGGATGAGGAAATCAAGAAGAACTTCCTTTCAGTCCTCGATTCCTTGAAGAAGAAAGGCTATGAAGTCATCGAATATGATTTCTCTGAACAGCTTCTCGATGCCCTTTATCCGACCTATATGCTCATCTCCTGTGCAGAAGCAGGCTCGAACAATGCCAATCTTGATGGCGTCAGGTTCGGTCCGGCTGCGGATAGCTCGGTGAAGACCTATAAGGAATATATGACGGATTGCCGTTCGAAGGGATTCTCCGATCTCATCAAGAGACGTTTCGTCATCGGTTCGTTTGCCCTTCTTTCCGAAAACCAGGAAGAGATGTTCAACCGTGCCCAGAAGGCGAGAAGACTGATCGTCAATGCCATGAATGCCTTCTTCGATTCAATCGACTATTTGGTCCAGCCGGCCAGCTTCTCCATCCCGAAGAAGATCAGCGAGCTTTCGACCGCCTGGTCGACCAATCCGGATTATCTCGACAACATTCTCAGCATCGGAAATTTCGGAGGCTATCCTTCCCTGACCCTTCCGATGTGCTTTGTCTCGGGGCTTCCGATCGGCATCAACATCACAGGAAGAGTCTTTGAGGATGGCTATGTCTTCGCCCTTGGAAAAGAGATTGAAGACATCACATCCCTGCATGATTTAGTTAAGGAGGTAAGATGATGGAATTTGAACCAGTCATCGGTATTGAGATCCACGTTGAGCTCAAGACCAAGTCGAAGATGTTCTCTTCGGCACCCTGCAATTTCGGTCAGTCCCCCAACTCCCAGGTCGTCCCTTTGGATCTGGCTTTCCCGGGAACCATGCCGGTCGTCAATGAAGAGGCCGTCGTCTATGGCATCAAGATCTGTTCGGCGATGCATATGGATATCGCCAGAACACTCTATTTCGACCGCAAGAACTATTTCTATCCTGATCTTCCCAAAGGTTATCAGATCACCCAGCAGTTCCATCCAATCGGAAAGAATGGCTATGTTGAGCTGAATATCGGCTCTGAGGTCATCAAGGTCGGCGTCGATAATGCCCACTTGGAAGAGGATACGGCGAAACAGGTCCATCTTTCGGATATCTCTCTTTTGAACTTCAACCGCTGTGGAACCCCATTATTGGAAATCGTCTCCTGTCCGGATATGCATTCGGGAGAGGAAGCGATGAAATATGTCGAAACCATCCGTGAAATCGTCACTTACTTGGGCTGTTCGGATGGAAAGATGGAAAATGGCTCCATGCGCTGTGACATCAATATCTCCCTCAGAGAAAAAGGATCGACTGTCTTGGGAACCAAGACGGAGTGCAAGAATCTGAACACCATCAGCAATATCCGTTCGGCTGTCGATTATGAAATCAACCGTCAGAAGGAAATCCTTCTCGCGGGTGGAAAGGTCGAACAGGAGACAAGACGTTATGACGAGAACAAGAAGATGACCGTCCTCATGCGAAAGAAGACGAATGCCATCGACTATAAATATTTCCGTGAGCCGAACATCGTTCCGATCGATCTCGATGAAGGTTTCATCTATGATGCCATCCATTCGATGAACAAGCTTCCGAACCAGTATCGTCTCGAACTCAAGAAGATCGGCTTGGATGACTATGAGATCGAAGAACTGCTCAAGGATCGAGACTTCGTGGTCTATTTCGAGGATTGTGTCACGCTGGGCGTGAAGAATCCGACCACGCTGTGGAATCTTCTCATGGTGGATATCCTAGGGTATCTCAACAAGAACGAGAAGACGCTTGCGGATCTGAAGTTCACCAAGGATGCCTTGGTCAGTCTCATCAATTCCATCGTTTCCGGAAAGATCAATTCCAAGCAGGGAAAGGAAGTCCTTGCCGATATGTTCGAAACGGGGAAAGACCCGCAGACGATCATCAAGGAAAAAGGACTCGAGCAGATTTCGGATTCCTCGGCTGTCGAAAAGATTGTCGATGAAGTCCTCGAAAAGAACGAACCCACCATCCAGGACTGGCAAAGAGGAAAAGATCATGCCTTGGGCTATCTTGTCGGCCAGGTCATGAAGAATTCCCATGGAAAAGCCAATCCGTCCCTTGCCAAGGAACTGATTCTGAAGAAGATCGGTCCCTGCGGAAAGAACAAATAAGCCAAAAGGAGAAGATAATTCTCCTTTTTTAGACAATTGGCAAGAAATTTGAATCTATTTATGCTACGATAATAAAAAGAAACAAGGATGTTTCATCATGTAGGAGACTCAACGAATATGGAAAAACAGGATTTACGTATTATCAAAACCAAAAAGAAACTTTCAGAGGCGTGTATCGATCTGATGAAAGAAAAGCCCCTTTCGGACATCAAAGTCAGCGAACTTTGCGAAAGAGCCGGTATTTCCCGTGCGACGTTCTACAACAACTTCAACAGCGTCGATGAGATCTTCACGTATTTCATCACCTGTTTTGAAGAACCTTTCGAGGAAATCTTCGAAAAGCAGCTCCAGACGATGGATGTCAATGAACCTGATGCCCTTTCGAATATCTGGAAAAGCTATATCTTCCCGATCATCGAGGAACTCGAAAAGAGAAGAGAGGACCTCAATTCGATTCTTTCCAAGCAGAACCTCACCGGTGATTTCTATCTGACGCTCGTGCGCATGGTCTCCTCGATCATGAAGAGACTTCTTGTCATCTACAAGACGAAATTCACCATCGACATTCCCGATGATCTTGCTACATCCTATGCGGCCGGAGGAACGACGGCTCTCATCTGCCAGCTTCTTCTCGACGGGGATAAATATACATTGGAAGAAAAGCAGTACTATGTCTTTCACATCTGCTTTGAGTTGAGCGACTACTATTTCACATCCCATCAGGAAAAATAATCATGTCCAAAGATTTTTACATCGAAATTCTCCATGAAGACAAAAACTGCCATGCCCGCTATGGCTATCTTCATACGCCCCATGGCACAGTCGAACTGCCGATGTTCATGCCCGTGGGAACACAAGCGACCGTCAAGATGCTTTCCCCAGAGGAACTCAAGGCCATGGGAAGCGGTGTTGTCTTGGCCAATACGTATCATCTTGCCCTCCGTCCGGGCACCAAGGTCGTCAAGGCGGCCGGCGGTGTCCAGAAATTCATGAACTACAACGGCCCGATGCTGACCGACTCGGGCGGCTATCAGGTTTTCTCTCTGACGAAGCTGCGTGACAAGATCACCGAGGAAGGTGTCGCCTTCAAGGATCCTTTGACCGGAGACAGGCATTTCTTCTCCCCGGAGAGCGTCATCGGACTCGAGGAAGATATCGGCGCTGATATCATCATGTCCTTCGATGAATGCGCACCCTATCCCTGCACGAAGGAATATATGAAGAATTCCGTCGACCGCACCATCCGCTGGGCAAAAAGAGGCCTGGCTGCGAAGACGAGAGACGATCAGGCGCTTTTTGGCATCTGCCAGGGCGGGGACTATGCCGACTTGAGAGAATATTGCGCAAAGGAACTCACGAAGCTTCCCTTCGAGGGCTTCTCCATCGGCGGAACAGCCATCGGCGAACCGCGCATCACCGAATACCATGAAGTGAGTCTCACAATTCCCTATCTTCCCTATGACAAGCCACGCTACCTGATGGGCATCGGTTCTCTGGATATGCTTTTTGATGGCATAAGAAAGGGTGTTGATATGTTCGATTGTGTCCTACCGACCCGTTTGGCAAGACATGGATCGATCATGACCCATCATGGAAGAATCAACATCATGAAGGGAAAATATGCAACGGATTTCTCTCCTCTGGATGACGAGTGCGACTGCTATGCCTGTAAGAATTTCACCAAGGCCTACGTCCACCATCTCATGAAGTGCGAAGAAGGATTGGGAGCAAGACTCTGCTCCATCCACAATATCAGATTTTTGATTCAGTCGATGGAAGAGGCAAGAGAGGCCATCAAGAATGACCGCTTCTTGGATTATGCTGCCTATCGATTGGATGAATTCGGAAATGAAAGAGGCTGTTAAATGAATACACCTGGTTTTGATTATGATGTTTTTTCTTTAAGCAGTTATGACTATTATCTGCCCGAGGAACTGATCGCCCAGACGCCGAGCGAGAAAAGAGATGAATCCCGTCTTCTTGTGATGAATAAGAAGACCGGTGTCTTGACCGATGAACCCTATTTCAGGAATATCGAAGACTATCTCCATGAAGGCGATGTCCTGGTGAGAAACAATACGAAGGTCATCCCGGCCCGTCTTTTAGGTGAAAAGAAGGAAACGCACGCCCATGTGGAACTTCTTCTTCTCAACCAGCTCAAGGACAGAAAGGATGTCTGGCAGTGTCTTGTGGGCAATGCAAGAACCGTCAAGGTCGGAACGAAGGTCTATTTCGGAGCGAATGACGAACTCGTCGCCGAATGTCTTGAGATCCAGGAAGAAGGACTCCGTCTCTTCCATTTCACCTATCAGGGAATCTTCTTGGAAGTCCTTGACCAGCTCGGAAAGATGCCTCTTCCTCCTTATATCCATGCTCAGCTGGGAGACAATTCCCGTTATCAGACTGTGTATGCCAAGATCGAGGGATCAGCGGCAGCGCCGACGGCCGGATTCCATTTCACGAACGAACTTTTCGAACGCCTGAAGAAGAAAGGCGTCGAAGTCGTCGATGTGACTCTTCATGTCGGACTGGGCACCTTCCGCCCGGTGAAGAGCGATGATATCCGCAATCATGACATGCATTCGGAATACTATATGATGAGCAAAGAAGCAGCCGAGACGCTCAACAAGGCCAAAGCCGAGAAGAGAAGAATCATCGCCATCGGCACCACCTCCACCCGCACCCTCGAATCCGTCTATCAGAAATATTCGACCTTCAAGGAATGCTCCGGAGACACCAAGCTTTTTATCTATCCCGGCTATAAATATCAGGCCATCGATTGTTTGATCACCAATTTCCATCTTCCGAAATCCACTTTGGTGATGCTTGTCTCGGCCTTTTCGAGCCGTGACTTCATCCTGAATGCCTACAATCATGCCGTAAAGGAAAAATACCGTTTCTTCTCCTTTGGAGATGCGATGTTCATCACCGGAGAAACGAAGGATGAATCCAAATAGCAAGATTGACTACAATCAGGAATATAAGAAGCTCGTCGAGGAAATAAAAAAGACTGGAAAGCGACCCACTCTTTTTCTTCATGCCTGCTGTGGGCCCTGTCTGACCTATCCTTTGAGCATACTGCTCGACAATTTCGATGTCACGATCGGGTTCTTCAATCCGAATATCCAGCCGATCGAGGAATATGAAAAAAGATTGGATGCCCTGAAGAAATTCCTTGCGGAATATGCTTCTGATCGAAAAAAGGAGATTCCTTTGATTGTCAACGATGAGGATTTTCTAGCCTATAAGAAAGCCTTCCAGGATCGGATCCATGACCATGAAGGCGGAGAGACCTGTCTCAGGTGTCACGCCTACAGGATGGAAGAAGCCTATCAGTATGCCGACTTGCATCATTTTGACTATTTCACGACGGTCATGACCGTCTCCTGCAAGAAGCCAAGCCGGGAACTCAATGAGATTGCCTTCTCCCTGGAGAAGAAATATCCCACGACGAAGTATCTCTATTCCGACTTCAAGAAGGGGAATGGGCAGCTTCTTGGAATCCAGATTGCCAAAAAATATCTGATCTACAGGCAGGATTACTGTGGATGCATCCCTTCTCTTTTAGAGAGAATCGAATACAGAAAGAAGAAGGAAGCGCTGCTTCAGGAAAAGAACGAACAAAAATAGGTCTTGGCGAAAGCCAAGGCCTTTTGTGATTCAGTCAGAGTACTGCTTTTTGATGATCGGATAGAATTTCTTTGCTTCTTCGATATCGGAGAATTGGATGGTGATGCTTTTCTTGTTGAGCGTCACTTTTCTTTTCTTGGAGTTTCCGAGATACGTTCTTTTTTCTCTTTCGAGGTCACGGACAGAGAGGCTTCCGTTCTTGATTCTCTCATAGAGGGAACTCTGTTTTTCCTTGGGAAGATTGAGCAGGCTTCTTGCCTCAGAATAGGTCAGGGTATTGTCGATCAATCCTTCTTTCAGGAAGGAGGGAAGCTGATTGAGTCTTTTTAGATTTCTTACCTGGTTGACGGACACACCCGAAAGGATGGCGATTTTCTCATCACTGAAGGAATATTCTTTTTCCAGGCGGAGATAGGCGTAGGTCTTCACCAAAGGGTTATCATCCTCCTTCATGATGTTTTCCAGGATATATTCGAGTTTTCTTTCCGTGGTGAGTTCGGTTTTCACATAGGGGATCTTCTGATAGTTGAGTTTTTTTGCCAGCAGGTATCTTTTCACGCCGTTGAGGATCTCATAAGTGCCGTCTTCTTTTTCTAGGACGATCAGAGGCATCAGAAAGCCATCCTTTATAAGGGAATCCTTCAGGGAATGGTAGATTTCGAGATTGTAGTTTTTTTCATCGAAAAGATCGGAAAGAACGAATTTCTCGATTTCGGCTTCGCTGCGTTGGGAAAGGACAAGGTTCTTCTCGATTTCAGAGACAACGGAAAGCCCCTGGTATTTCTCGACGAGGGAGGAAAAATCAATTCTTTTCTTTCTTTTCGGCATAGTCGAGGACCTCTCTTGCCAAGGAGGCATAGGCGAGTGCACCGGCACTCGTCGGCTTGTATTGGTTGACCGGAACCCCGCCGGCGATGGCTTCGATGATGGAGACGTTTCTCGGGATGACGGTGGAGAAGACTTTGTCCTTGAAACTGTTTCGGACTTCCTGGGAGATTTCCATCGAAAGGCGGATTCTCGGGTCGAACATGGTTAGGACGAGTCCCATGATATTCAAGGATGGATTGCTGTTTCTCTGCACATTGGCGATGCTGCTGAGAAGCTGCGCTAAGGCATCTAGGGCAAAGCATTCACATTGGACAGGGACAAGAACGCTTTCCGCGGCATTGAGGGCATTCAGAGAAAGGAATCCCAAAGAAGGTGGGCAGTCGATGAGGATGAAGTCATAGAGGGAGGATTCCTTCTGTGTGAGCGCTTTTTTGAGCAGGTCGACCGGGGCGCTTCCCTGGGTCTTCAATAATGTCGTTTCGATGGTGGCCAAGGTCAGGTTGGATGGGATGAGAAAGACGTTTTCACAATTGGTCTTCCTTATGGCATGCTTTAAGTCCGTCGAGGAGAGAAGAAGCTCTCCAGTGGTTTTCTTGCAGATGCTCGAATCGATTCCCAAAGACATGGAACAGTTCCCTTGGGGGTCCATGTCGATGAGGAGGATTCTTTTGTTATATTTTGATAAGGCGCTGGCTAAATTGCAGGCTGTCGTCGTTTTTCCAACCCCGCCTTTTTGATTCGTAATGGCAATAATCTCTTTCATAGCATTTCATTTTAGCATAATTTTGCCTTTCTCATAGGTGAAAATTGCCAAATCGCCTACTAGAATGCGCATTTGCCGTTCTTCAACGGCTTTTTTTCTTGAAATGATTGCCATAAACCACTATATTATTATACGTCTATTCGTGTGTTAACTATTCAATGAGGAGGATCCCATATGATGAAAGGGAAACGTGGCGTAGCATTGGCGATGTCTCTTATCGCTATTTCGCTGACAGCTTGTGGTGAGGATTACACCTATCCGGATGCGTCTTGGAAAGACGGCATCATTGCCACAATCGGCAACAAGACTTACAAGTACGATGATATCTATCCAGCCCTGGAGGGAACAAAGAGTTCCGCTCAGGCCTATTTCAATGTTGCCAAATCTGTTTTGGCCCAGGCGGTCACGACCAGATCCGATGGTATCTTGTCGGTTGTCGACAACAAGATCGAAAGTCTTCACGATACCTGGAAGACCAATGCCAGAACCAACAACACTTCCTATAAGGAAGAACAGGAAAAGACATTCTCGAGCGAAGGCGTCGAGGATGAAGATGAACTGAGAGAAAAATATATCGCTCAGCAGAGAGTCGAAGAGAATTCGAGTTCTTTCTCGACCGTCAAGACCTATTCGGCTGACAATGATGGCGGTGAATATTATCTCTCCAAGGAACTGACAGAGAAATTCGTCACGGAAAAGGCTCCTTATCATGTTTCTCATATTTTGATCAAGGTCGATGCCTCGAGCAGCGGAGATGGCTACTACAATGGCCAGATTTCTTCGGATGATGCCAAGCAGATTGCCAACGTCACCCGTATGCTTTCTTCCGGCACGAGCTTCGGTTCGGTCGCACAGCTTGCCAGCGATGATAGCTCCAATACCCAGTATGGTGAACTCTATACGAGCGGTTCCATGATTGCCATGCTCAAGGATACTTCCTATGTCAATGAATTCAAGTTGGGCGTTTATGCCTATGATGCTTTCCTGAATTCCAATACGAGCTCCAATACTTCTTCCAGCAATGCGAAGAATAGCGAAATCCGTTCTTCTTTGCGTGTTCCTGGCACCAGCGAAGGCTCCAATTCGGAGAGCGAAGTTGCCAAGAGCATCGATGAGACGCTGATCGGAAAGGGCGAAGCCTTCGGCATCCCGCTTTCTGTCTGCTTTGAGATGAACCAGGTCGCTGATTGGGAGAAGAATCCATATGATGGTTCTTCCATCTCGACACAAAACAATAAGTCCATCACAGCTCGTCAGTACACAAGAAACGTTCTCTTCAACAACTACTTCAACTATCGTGGTGTTTCCTTTATTTATAAGGATTCCATCGAAGACTTCAACACTCGTTTCCTTGCTGAAGTCAATGGCATTCAGAAGGCCCGCAGAAAGAAGGCTGAGAAAGAAGGCGAAACAGGGCCCTCTGATTATGGGGATATCAAAACATTCCTCGAAGATACAAATGATGACTATCTTTCCTTCAAGCGGAATGAATATAGCGAGATCGAGAAACTTTTGAAAAATGTGGATGATTCTGCATTCTGCGATTATTCTGGAAAACTTGTCAACTACAACGATACTAATGAAGAGTACAATGCTATTTTGGGTGTGGTTAAAGGAGAGACACACAAGATCTTGGCTTCCAATTCCAACCCGATCATCATCGCCAGAGCCGGTACGAGCGGTGATTCCGGATATCAGGGCATCCATTTCATTACCCTGAACAATGATCCATTCACAGCGGATAAGAATGGTGACTACACCAAGAAATATCAGTACTATAGAGCGAATGTTCCTTCTGACACGAAGGCGGAGAATTCTACTGCCTATTCTGCTGATTATTCCGAACATCCATCCTTTATCAACTTCGTCACGGCCGATGCCAATTCGACCACGACCTACAACAACAGACGTTCCTCCTTGGAAGATGTCGTCAAGGCTTCCTTGCCAAGTGAAGATATCGCTTTGTGGGAATACAACCTGCAGACCTTCCAAGAGAAGTTCAAGAAAGACTTCACGGATTATCTTCCGGAAAATGTGAAGAAGCTTGTCAACCAGTACATCACGCTCAACAAGGAATCTTCCTCGGATAGCGCAGATGAGACCTTGGATTCGAGCTGGGAGACCTATGTCAATGAATTGATCACCCAGGAAAGTCTGACCCAGGAACGTATGGTCTCGGATGTCTGCATCGGTTCATTTGAAGGTGGTTATTTCACCAAAGATATGGAGGAGGCTTGCTATGTTGAATAAAAAGAGAAAATTCGCCAGTGTTCTGGCTGCCTTGTCTTTATTTGCCCTTGTCGGATGCGATACGGATGAAATCAAGTATCCTTCCAACTATACGAATAAGATCTACGAGGGTGATTTCAATAAGGATGCGCAGGATCCAAAGACTGCCCAGGATACTCTCAAGCAGTATTATCAGTCTTTGACCAATGATGATGCCATCTATGAGAAGACCGTCAAGAAGCTTCTCACGATCTTATCGGACAATGTCCACAATTTCGATTCTGCGACTCAGACCGGTACTTCGACCTACAGTGTCCTCAATGACACTTTGACGAAGAAGTCGGTTGCCGATGGCTATAAAAAAGAGGATTATGCTGTCACAGGTGAGGATAACCTTCTTACCCGTGCCAAGGATACCATGGTTTCCACAGCCAGAAGCGGCAGCTACAAGAAAGATAATCTCTGGGATGAAAAATCCTATGCGAAGTATCTTGAGCAGAACTACTACTATCTCAGCGGTGATGATGCCATCAACAAGAACAAGGCCGATCTGAAGAACAGCCTTGTCACCCCGACCATGGAATTCGATGATGTCTATTCCAAGGTCAATGAGAATGCCTATAAGAAGTATATGTCCACCGAATTGTATGACGATGAGAAGGTCAACTACCTCACTGCTGAATACATTCTCGATAAGACACCGGCTTCCATCGGCAATGCCAACGCCAGAAAAGTCCAGGTCATCTCCATTGCTGACCGCAGCGATGAACCCGGCGATGCCAAGCAGATTCTCGACAAATATGTCGAAGACTACATCATCAATCCGAAGGAAGGATGCAAGGATGATGACTTCTCCGTTCTTTCCAAGCTCTGGAAAGGCATCACGGTCTCTTCCTTGGCTGAAGTTCTCGGAAATCAGATCAAAATCGATAATGATAAGTTCACGTATTCCTTCAGCAATGACATCAATGATGAAAGAAAGGCTGAAATCAAGGCTTTCTATAGCCGTTATCTCGTCACATTGAAGGATGATGGCTCGATTGAAGTCGCTTCCCAGTCTCCCGTCCTCAATAAGGAACAGACAAGCTGGCTGAAGGCTGTCACTGGCGATTGCAAGTCCACCCTCACCGGAAAGATTTTGGATGATAAGAAGAAGATTGATGATGGTCTTGATAACTGGCATAAGCTTGATACCTCCTTGGAATCGACCTACACCGGCTCTTACACCTACTCTCTTGAGAAAGGTTATCGCAATGCCATCGATGAGATTGCGACCCGTGACCTCATCACGGAAGGGGTCTATCTGAAGTCGAGTGGTATCTCTTCCCTTCCATCTGGATTGACTGATCGTATCTTCTCGACCCGTGTCACTTCCAGCAAGGAAAAGATCGATGCGATGAAGGAGGATGGTAAGCAGAACGGCTTGACCAAGAACAAGCAGGATCTTACAGTGTATGCGAAAGACGGCTATCGATACATGACGGTTTCCGATACGCTTTCCACCGACTCCACATCCTCGATTCTCTACTATGATTCTTCTTCCAAGACCTATTACATCACCCGTATCCTCGATGTTGTCGATACCAATGCTGTCACCAAAGGCGACACCATCTACGATTCCGATGACAAGATGAATCAGATAAAGGCGGAAGTTGCCTATGCCATGTCCACCACCGGTTCCTATAAGACCGACAGTGCTGTGTACTGGCTTTCGAGAATCGACTTCACCTATTCCGATGAGGCCTTCCTTGAATACATCAAGAGCAACTACAAGGATGTCTTCAAGACAGAGAACCCATATTCTTCGGAGGCAAAATTCGACCTGACCAAAGGTTCCTTTGCCAAGTAATCGTTGTATAATATATAGAGAAGACTTCGGTCTTCTCTATTTTTAAAAGGAGAATTCCATATGAGTGATTCTTGTATTTTCTGTAAGATTGCCTCGGGACAGATTCCCTGCTACAAATTGTATGAAGATAGCGATGTCCTCGCCTTTCTGGATGTCAATCCAGCCAGCCGCGGACATACTTTGGTTGTTCCAAAGGCGCACTACGATTCTGTGGTGACGACGCCAAAAGCCATTCTTGACAAGACTTTCGAAGTTGCCCAGATGATTGCCCAGGCACAGATTTCCCAGCTTGGTGCCACGGGTGTCAATATCATCACGAATGCCGGCAAGAGTGCGGGACAGACCGTGAAGCATTTCC
>CAVCCX010000036.1:0-18466 GCA_963600815.1 Bacteroides uniformis
AGAAGAATCTTGATTCCGTTTTTCATATTGCGTCCTCCTTGTAACAAAATCAATGCGTTTGTATCTTTGTTACGCACACAGTTTACAACAACCGAAGGGCTATGTCAACACTAAAAGTTACATTTTTTATAAAAATGTAATCATCAACATAAAAATGGTAACATATTTATATAGTTCGAAAAGGATAGAAATGTATCAATTTTGAGAATATATTCTTTTGTTTGATGAATGATTTCTTTCTGGCGATAAAAAATAGATAGCATCAAAAAAAGAGCCCTGCAAAGACGCAGAACTCTTTTTGTAAATCAAATCAGATGAAACTTATTCGCTGATTTCCTCGACTCCATCGAGAATTCCAGCTTCCTTGTACTTCTTGGAAAGGACAAGGACACGGATCAAGACCCAGGTGGTTCCTAAGACAACGAAGGCGCCTAAGACACAGTCGATGATGGTGAACATGATTCTCCATCCGGAGGTCTTATAGGTGATGATGGTTCCAGGAACGACACCCTGCATGGCATTGGAGTTGGCGATGGTGTAGAAGACATTGTGGTAGGCTTTTCTTAAAGCCTGTCTTGCAGTGGCAGACTTGGTATCCGCGAATTCGCCTTTCATGCTCTGCCAGGTCAGCTGCATATCCGTACCGGCTCTCATACCCTGATCGGAATACATATATTCGTAGAGGTTGAAGTCAGAAAGTCCAAATCCTCTGAAGCCCCACTCATTGCGGAGAACATTGGTCATCAAGGCTGTGCTTCCGCCGGCCCATGTGGTTCCGATTCTGTTGAAGGAGGACATGACGGCTGTGCAGGCATTGATTTCCTTCTTGGAATGCGTGCCGTTCTCGTCGCTGATATAGTCGATTTCGGTCTTGGCTTCCTTGACGACGATTTCGAATGGCTTGAGATAGACTTCACGGATGGTCTGCTCGTCAGCCCATGTGCATAAGGCTGCGGTTCTCCAGGTTTCCTGATCGTTGAGGGCGAAGTGCTTGATGTAGGCATAGAGACCCTTATCGGCAGCACCGGAGACGACCTGAGCGGCAATTTTGCCGGCCAAGACACCATCTTCGGAATAGTATTCGAAGTTTCTTCCTGCGAATGGACTTCTATGTGTGTTCATGGCAGGACCATACCATCCGCTGAAGGTGGTATTCATTGCCAGGGATTCTTCACCGATGGCCGTTCCCATCTCTTTGCCTAATTCCTTGTTGAAGGTGGCAGCAAGAAGCGGTTCAGACATATAGGCGCAGACGTTTTCGTATTTGCCCATCAAGGAAGAGAATCCTTGTGGACCATCATGATCTTCGGTGGCTGGTTTACCGACCGAATCCATGACTGGTGTATTGTAGGCGCCATTGATAAGATACTTGGCAGCATTGGTGTAATCATCTTCGGTCAGCTGATTGAGGATCTTTTCATAGGATTCATCGTCATAGTCTTTTCCTCTTAAGTCGATGAGGCTTAAGCCATTTGATTCACCCATGGTCGGCATCGTATCTTCGGAGTTGTTGGAGACCGTGTATGGCTTGAGCAAGTCTGCGATGGTTTTATCGCCAATCTTGATCGTCAAGGCGCTGGCATCGCTGGCCGTCGGAGCCGTCGGATAGGTTCCTTCGAAGTCGCTGCGGCTCATTAAGAAGCCATAGCCATCAGTCTTGGTGGATTTGAACATGGCGGAGACATCATCGAACTGGTTGGTGACGTCGCTCTTATCGGAATCTCTCTTGGTGATTTTCTGCGTGCTATTGACGTTGAAGGTATAGGCGAGTTCTTTTCCATCGCTGTCTTTGCTGACGGTGTGGCTATCTTCCTTGATTTCGATCTTGTATTCGCCTTTTTCGAGTTCATAGCCCTTGAAGCCGTTGTTGTTCTTATCGTTGTAGTCATAAGAAGCCATGTCTTCCTTGGCGATGGTGAGGGTGACAGTGTCTTTTTCACCGGCCTTGAGCAGTTTCGTCTTGGCAAAGTCGCCTAACACAGTGGAGGCTTTTTCGATGCCACCGGCGGTATATGGTGTCGTATAGTAGGCCTGAACAGTCTCTTTTCCTGCGACAGAGCCCGTGTTGGTGACTTCGACGGTCAAGATGACATTTCCATCTTTCTCTTCAGTTTTGGTGAGTTTCTTGGAGAAGGTGGTGTAGCTTAAGCCATAGCCGAACGGGAAGGTGACTTCCGCATTGTATTTCGTCTCATCAGAACCGAATCTGGTTTCATAATAGCGATAGCCGACATAGATGCCTTCTTCATATTCGACGAAGTGAGCTGTGGTCGAACCGCCGTTTCCTTTTCCGATATCGGATGTTCCGGTGTATTCATTGATGCCGTTGGTGGCAAAGTTGACATAGGTCGGATCCTTGGTGAAGTCTCTCGAATAGAGGTCGGGAGTCTTTCCGGAAGGATTGACATCGCCAGCTAAGATTTCGCCTAAGGCATTGAAGCCGCTCGAACCTGGGGAACCGGCCCAGATGATGCCATCGATGCCTTCATCATCTTTCAGATCACCGACTTCCATGGTTGTGGAGTTGTTCAAGACGATGACCACTTTGGAATAGTTGGTCTTGGCAAAACTGATCATATCCTTCTCTTCTTTGGAGAGTTCGAGTTCGTGCTGACCATCTACGTAGTTGTCGATTTCAGCCTGGGCGTTCTTGGCGATGTCATCGCCTTTATCGAGAATTGTCTTGGTGCCTTCGGTTGTGGCATCTTTCTTCATATTTCTCGAAAGATCAAGACCTTCCCCGCCGCATCTGGAAATGAAGACGACAGCCGCTTCATCAGCTTTGGGTGTGAATGTATAGGTGCTCGGCTGGATTTCACCGATGAAGAAGGTGGACTTGTCATAGTTGTCCATCTGGATTGACTGACGGGCGTATTTGTCTTTCTCTTTGTTGAAGAAATCATAGACATCTTCATCGATGGTATAGCCGGCCTTTTCCAGACCGGATTTCGGGGTGGCACATTTGGTGGTGTCGACGTTTCCAGATCCGCTTCCGCCATAAACTGGATCGACCGATCCTCTGCCAAGCAGGGCAATCTTGGTGTCCTTGGAAATCGGAAGAGCATTGTCTTTGTTCTTCAATAAGACCATGCCTTCTTCGCAGATTTTCTGAGTGACATTTTCAGCATTCGTCTTGGCATCGGCACTTCCGGAATTCTTTTCGGTGGCTTTCGTGTAGGTCTGGCTATAGTATTTGGAATTCCAGTTTTCGGTTCCCTTGGCAGGTGTCTTGATGATTTCGCCTTTTCCTAAGGGAGACCAGATGGTTCCCGCATAGGTGTCAAGCATCGTCGAAAAGCTCGGAAGCGTGCATTCGATGGCGATGATGGCTGCTCCGGCAACGGCAAGGAATGGAACCCAAAGCGCAAGGAACTTCGAATTCTTCATCTTCTTCTTATTGGACATAGTGATACCTCCTTTTTGTCCACGATTCTTCGAAAGGAATGAATCGGATAGCGTGTAAGGGCTACCGAGGAAACTATACAAAATGAAAAAGCCCTTTCAAAGCGAAAGGGCGTGATTTTTCAGTTTTTAGTCGTGCTTTTCCTCTTGGGTGAGGAAGGTCATTTTCAGGTGGAAAATATCGCTTTCAAGGGAATAGGAGAGGACTCCATTGTATTTTTCGACGATGTTTCTGATGGATTTGCTTCCATATCCATGATGGTTCTTGTCTTTCTTTGTCGTCTCGATTTTCCCATCCGTCATCTTCATCTTTCCTTCCTCGAAGAAGTTCTCGACATCGATGTAGAGGATATTTCCTTTCCTTTTCATGACCATGGAAATATGTCTTTTTTCCTTGTTGGTCAGTTTGCTGGTGGCCTCGATGGCATTGGTGATGATGTTTCCAAACAGGGTATAGATATCATAGTCTTCCATGAAGGAGATGGCTTTTCCATCACAGATGGAGGTGAACTTGATTTCGTTGTTCTGGGCTCTTAGGGAATACTGGCTTAAGACGACATCCAAGGCCTTGTTTCCGGTCTTGACGAGGGAATCATAGATATTGAGTCCTTCATAGATATCCTTGAAGTCCTCTTTTGTCGCTTCGGATCCCTTATTGGAGAGAAGCTGAAGGCGGTACTTCAGATCATGGAACTTGATGTTCAATGATTCGATGTTCTCCTTGGAGAGTTCATACTGCTTCTTGGATTCGTTGAGCATTCTTTTTTCGATATCGAGTTCCTGCTGGAGACGGTTGTGCCTGAGAAAGACGAAGAAGAATGTGAGAAGAAGAATGCAGCTGAGGAAATTGGAGATCAATCCGACAAAATAGAGGGCATCTGGAAGGTTCCTGTGATAGAAGACTCTCACACCGCTCGAAAGAAGGATGGTGAAGATGATGACGACTAAGGAGAAGAAGTTGAGCTGCTTGTTATCGAAGATCAGCTGAAGATTTTCTTTTCTCTGCGAATAGTAGTACCGGAAGAAGACAAGATAGGTGAGAAGAAGGACCATCAGATTGATATTCCATTTGATGATGGTCAATCCAGGATCCGTCAGTCCGGAATAGTACGTGATCGGATCGGTGATCAGGGAGGCGAAGATATTGTTCGTGTGATGGATCAGATAGCTTGCCATGGAAAGAAGGAGGGCGTTGATGAAATCCATGTCATAGGAAATCATCAAAACAGGCACCGGGAAGAAAAGGAGGCACGTATACATGAAAAACCAGTAAAGGAGCATGAGATACGCGTTGGATGGTGAGACAATGGGAAAGAAATAGCCGAGGACAATCATCAGAAGGGAAGAAAGAATCCACCTTGGAATGAAATGATTTCGTTTTTTATAAATCGGATGTGCCAAAAAGAAACCGGCAAGAAGAGTTTCTACGACGAGCTGAAGGTTGATGAAATTCATTTCCTGAAAGAACATTATCTAAAATCTCCTGATAGATAGTTTCCCAAGTCGGCGAGGAAGTCTTTCTTTCGGCTCTTGGCAATCTTCAGTTTCTCTCCGTTCTGCATCACAACCTGATCTTTTTCGATTCTTTCGACATATTTCAGGTTGATGAGATAACAGGAATTGCATAGACGGAATGGAAGACCCGTCAGTCTTTGCATGACGGCCTTCATTGAGGAACGGTGGGAGTATTCTCCCTCCTTGGTATGGAAGAAGATATCATGGTTGGAGACCTCGACATAATAGATGTCATTTGCCAAGATCTTCTTGTTTCCATTATCGACGGAGATGAGGATATTCTTCAGCTGATTCTTCGAAAGGAAAATGCGAAACGCCTTTTCCATCTTCATGCGGAATGGTTCGTATTGGATCGGCTTGACAATGAAGTCCATGGCATCGACGGAGTAGCCTTCGACGGCGAATTGGGCAAGGTTGGTGACGAAGATCAGAAGGACATCCGAATCGATTTCCCGAAGTTTCTTGGAGATTTCCATGCCGTTCAGGTGATCATTTCCCAATTCGATATCCATGAAGATCAGATCGGATTGTCCTTTCTTATATTCGGAAAGAAAACTTTCCCCATCCTTATAGATTTTCGTATCGATGGGAAATCTTTTCTCCACAAAAAAACGTGAGAGAAAATCTCTCAACTTCGTCTGCTGCTCGATTTCATCCTCGATTATCGCAATGTTCATTTGTTCGATTATACGTTTTCTTCTTTTTTTATGCAAGAAAATAAAAAAGCATTCCTATAGACCGCTTTCATTACATCGGGATGGAGGATATAAGACTTTGGATGGATATGTGGAAAACGCAATATTCCCTATCGGCTATTGCACTTCACTTATCCATCTGGAAATCTCACAGGATAGATGTCGATCGATATCCTCTCGGGTCATTCTGCATTCTCTTTTATGATTCTTTACCGCATGGAAACAGAGACGGACAAAAAGACTCGAGCCGATAGGCAGGAACATTTTTAGCATGCTCTCCGGAAAGACGAAATGCGTTCCATGTTCATAGACGAGGTAGAGTGGATCGGATTCATGTTTTGTATTCTCGAGCCTTTCCTTCATGCGTCGAATGTATTTGGCTGTATTCCATAAGGCATCATCTTCTGCGCCGACCAGGATCAGTCTTCCTTGGATATTCTCGACTTTGATCTTCTCTTCCTCTTGGATGGGATGGGCTTTTTCAGACTCTTCGAATATCTTGACGGAATTGATCATATCGTGGTTTTTCTCGGATTCTTCTTTCATGACCTGAAAATATTTTGGATGCTGGTAATAGAAAGGCATATAAGGAAGAATCTCTCCTTTGTAGGTAAAAAGAGATTCATTTGGGACTGGCCATTCCTTGGCATCATCCTTCTTTCCTTGGGTGAAGCCCTGCCAGATAAAATCACTCGGCGTGAGGGCGATGGTCATGCTGATATCAGAAAAAAGAGAGGCGGCTGTCAATGCGAGTGTTCCGGTTGTCGAGGCCCCGACAATGCCAATCTTCTGATTCCCCATCTCTTTGAGAAAGGAAATGGCATTCTCGATTCTTTCGAGTGGGAAATTGTGAAAGGAATAATTCTTTCTTGCAATCGAGAGTGTCAGAACATTCACGTTCTTCTTCAAAAGCCATTTGACAGCTGTTCTTGCCAAATAGTCGGAGGAATCATCTCCGATCATGGCAATCATGGCTGCCTTTGTTTCTTTCATGCACGGCCAATAATCGCCATAGAATCCTTTGTCGTTGTCATTGCAATGAATATGTTTCATAGATACCTTTTAGTTAGATTATACTAACTATAATCAATTTATCAAACTATGCCTCTGAATTCAAGAGAGCATCGATGGATTTTGTATATGTTCTGATTAGATTCTTTTCACTGTTGATAGGATTATGTACAACAGGTTACAACATTTTCTGCTTAAAGTTTGTGGACGTGAAAAAAATCAGAGTTGGCAATGTTATCAGTCTTTCTTATTCGTCCTTGAAGTGTTTGTAAGCATTTCTTACAAAAACCTGTTCTCTCCCATCGCAATCATAGACCGGATAATAAAGTTCATCAAAGTCTTCACTATCTCCTCGATATTTATATTCATAATATTCAGAATCCGGAGGAATCATAGTCAATTCCCCCTCTTTACAGAAAGAAATGATATCTTCGTGATTGTTTGGTTCATAGTATCTTATATCCAGGCATTTATATTTCTTTTGACATTTCGTTTTGCACACATCAGACCACCTGTGCAAAACTGTTTCTATGTAACCATTTTCTGATATTCCATAAACCACACAATATTTCCCATTATGATAATATTTGTTCGAATAATAAGTGACTCCGTTCATTTTACGATAGGCAGAAGATACTAATTTACCTTTCGAAATTGTTTCGCAAAGCAAATTTCTTGAATTAGATACAAAAAAAGCCTGATAATCTATATCAGACTGACTTCATGACGATGGTGGAGCTGACCGGGATCGAACCGGCGACCTTCTCGTTGCGAACGAGACGCTCTCCCAACTGAGCTACAGCCCCAAAGCCCATCAATTATATAAAAAAAGAAACGTTTTATCAATCTATGAACGGCAAAATGATGCGATATTTTTCAATCAGGTCGTCTAAAGAGAGGGCGGCATTGGCTGCACTTGGACTTGGAAGAAGATAGGAATCCTTTCCGATATATCTCTGATAGACGTCATAGCTGACCTTTCCGGTGCAGAAGATGGCTTTGATCGGATAGTCTTTCTTGATTCTCCCGATGATTTCCTTTGAGGATACGACATTCTTGATGCTCGAATCGCTGGAGGCACGGATATCGCATTCATAGATGGAATCATAAAGAGCGATATGATGTCTTTTCAGAAACTCTTTTCTTTCCTCAATCGAAAAAGGCTCGTCTTCCTTGAAGACACCGGAGAGAATCTTATAGAACCGATTCGTCTTGTGGGCGTAATAGAAGTTGGCCTTTCTTGTGGCGATGGATGGAAGAGAGCCCAGAATCAGGATTTTCGCTCCATCCGGAAGAAAAGGCTTCAGGCTCTCGTGTGTGACATGGCTATATTCCATAAAGAAAAAGCCTGGCAGGATGCCAGGCAAGGTACATTACTTCTTCAATTTGATGACAAGGACGTTTTTGTTGGACAATGCGCTGACCAGAAGAAGAACAGCGTAGATGATGAAGGCGATACCAAGGATCAAGCTGGCATACTGCATCATTCCACCGACATCGAACCACAAGAGGAAACCGAAGGTGAGAAGAAGAGCGCCCAAGACAAGCATGAAGATGTTTCCGACCAAAGATCTCTTGCCGATGAAGCCACAAAGAGCATCGACGAGATAGAGAGCGCCGATGACGATCATCAACAAGGAGATGAGCTGGAAGTAGGAACTGAAGAGGCAAAGACCGCTCACTGGCATCAAGGCAAGTCCCAAGGTGATCAGGATCGCACCGCTATAGCCGTTGTTTCCGACCAATGTTTTCTCGATGATGGCACCGACTGTGACTAACGCAGCACCGCTGACAAGCATCGAAATCGATAACAGCCAACCCAACACAGAGTTACCGCTGATGCCGACGCAGAGCAGAATACCTAAGACCAAGAAAAGGATTCCTTGGAGCAACATACTTTTATTTTTCATGATTCATCCCTCCTAAAAGCCTAGATAATATAGAACTTTTTTGTGATAAAATAAAGCAAAATTTTATGAAAATATTGATTTTGTCAGATTCCTATAAAGGAACACTTTCTTCTAGCGAGGTGATGGATGTTCTTAGGATGGTTCTCCATGAGGAATATCCAGATGCGACTATATACTCTTTTCCTTTTTCGGATGGGGGAGAAAACGCCCTTGACTGTTATAAATCGGTCCTGAAAGAGGCAAAGGAAATCACACTCGAGACTTCTTCTCCCGATGGAAAAAGAAAACAAAAGGTTTCCTATCTGATCAATCAGGATATAGCCATCATCGAATCAGCCAAAGCCATCGGACTCATGCAGGTGGAAGAGAGAAATCCTTTCCTTACCTCTAGTTCTCCTCTTGGGGAAGTTCTTCTTTCTGCTTTGGACCATGATATCCGATCCTTCATTCTGACACTGGGTGGAACCTGCACGAATGATGGCGGGTGTGGAATGCTCTCGGCTTTCCGTGTCCGTTTTCTGGATTCATATGGAAATTCATTTGTTCCGACAGGCGGAACACTCGGAAAGATAGAAAAAATAGAGACAAGCCATCTTGATTCGAGACTGAAAGACTGTCATTTCTCGCTTCTTTCGGATTGTACGAATCCTCTTCTAGGGGAAAATGGAGCCAGCCATGTCTTTTCCAAGCAGAAAGGCGCCTCAAAGAAAGAAGAAAGAGACCTCCTCGAAAAGAATATGTCTCATTATGCTTCTCTCTTGCAGAATGAAACCAAAAGAAAGACAATGAATCTTCCGGGTATGGGAGCCGCCGGCGGACTTCCGTTTGGAATCTCACAGTTTTTCGATTTCACGCTTTCTTCGGGTGCTGAAGAGATTCTCTCTCTTTATCAGATCGACTCTCTCTTGGATGAGGTCGATCTTCTGATCACCGGAGAAGGAAAGACGGATTCCTCTTCCTTGGATGGAAAGTGCATCTCTGTCTTGGCTTGTCATGCCAAGAAAAAGAATAAGAAGGTTCTTCTTATCTCTGGATATATCGAACCGGAAATCATTCCAGAACTTCATGAAAGAGGAATTACAGATTGCCTCTCTGTCGAAAAAGAGGATACAAAGAATCTTTCATATCTTCAGAAGCATGCGAAGGAACATCTGAGAAATGCATTCAGAAAATATCTCAAGGAGGGAAATAGACAATGTTTTATCTAGTCAAAGTTCTCATCGGAAGATCGATTGTCGCCTTAGACCGTCCTTTTTCCTATTACACCTTGGATGAGACGATCACACAGGGAATGAGAGTCCTCGTCAGTTTCGGATCGAGCAAGGAGACGACGGGATTTGTTCTCTCTGTTCCTGAGAAAATCGAGATGAGTATCGAAGAATACCAGGAGAAGGAAGGAATCAAGCTTTCGAAGATTATCCGCAAGATCGATGAGGAACCTCTTTTGGATAACTCTCTTCTTTCCTTGGCAAAGGAGCTGGCTGACTATTATCAGTCTGATCTGATCCGTGTTCTCAATACGATGCTTCCTCCTTCTTTGAAGCCGAAGGATTCAGCCTTGCAGAAACCACAGGGAAAGTTCATCACCTTTGTCTTTGCAAATGAGAAAAGCGATGATGAGATCAGAGGACTGGCAAAGAATGAAAAAGATCTCTATCAGAAGATACAAAAGGAAGAGGATGGAATCCGTCTAAGTAAGATCACAGCCAAGAAGAGCCTCGAGAAACTTCTCGAGAAGAATTTCATCCGTAAGGAAGAAGTTCCCGTCAGCCGAATTCCTCAGCTCGAAATCAAAAAGCTTCTCCCGGTCTCATTGACGCTCGAACAGGAAGAGGTCTATGAGAAAGTCCTGAATGGAAAAGAAGAGGAAGTCTTCCTTCTGGAAGGTGTGACAGGTTCCGGAAAGACGGAAGTCTATCTCAAACTGGCTGAGACTATGCTCAAGATGGGAAAAGGTGTCCTTGTTTTGATTCCGGAAATCGTCCTGACGGATCAGATGTCGCTTCTTTTTGCCAGTCATTTTCCATCCACGCTTTCGATTCTGAATTCCTCTTTGTCCGATAGCCGGAAATATGATGAATATAAAAGGATTCTCTCAGGAGAATCTCAGATTGTCTTAGGAACGAGAAGTGCGATTTTCGCACCGATTCAGAATCTCGGTCTCATCATCATCGATGAAGAGCATTCCTCTTCCTATAAGCAGGATACCAATCCCTATTATGATGCTAGGACGGTGGCATTGATGCGGACAAGGAAGAATGGATGTAAGCTTCTTTTGGCCAGTGCCACCCCACGGATCATCGATAAGGCAAGAGCGATGAAGAATGTCTATACACCGCTCTACATGAAGCATCGCTATAGCAGGAACCAAGAAAAAGATATCCTTTTTGTGGATATGAACAAATCGGAGAATCTCGATCCGAAAGCCTCTTCGATGATTTCACTTCCTCTCCAGAATGAGATTCAGAAGACACTGACAAGAAAAGAACAGGTCATGGTGCTTCTTAACAGACGAGGCTATGCACCGATCTTCATCTGCCGAAACTGCCACAAGACGGTTAAATGCCCAAACTGCAATATCCCGCTGAATTTCCACAAGAAGGGCAACATTCTCAAATGCCATCATTGCGGATATCAGGTTTCAGCCTATGACTATACCTGCGAATGCAAGAGCAAGGACTTCCTCACGCTCGGCTATGGAACCGAAAGAGCCTATGAGGAACTGAGGATGCTTTTTCCTTTTGCGAAGATCTATCGGCTCGATAGCGATGTCTCTTCCTATGAGACACGCCATGAGGTCTTGCAGTCTTTTGCCGAAGGGGAGAGCGACATCGTGGTCGGAACCCAGCTCATCGCCAAGGGACATAACTTCAGGAATGTCACATTGGCCTGTATGCTGGATTGTGATGCCTCTTTATCTCTTCCGACCTATATGGCCAATGAGGATACCTTCGATCTCATCTCCCAGTTTGTGGGAAGAGCCGGAAGAGGCGATAAGAAGGGAACGGTTGTTCTTCAGACCTATAGCATGGAAAATACAGTCATCAATCTCGCAGCCAAACAGGATTATTCCTCCTTCTATGAATATGAGATGGGAGAAAGAAAGAAATATCTTTATCCACCCTATACATTCCTTTCTGCCATCACCATCAAGGCACTCGATCAGAAATACTGTGATGATGTGGCTTTCAAGGTGAAGCAATATCTTCTTTCCTCCATCGGAAACAAGAAATTCAATGTCTATGGTCCTTCGATTCCCTATATTCCCTATGTCAATGGACGTTATTCGAGGAATATCCTTCTGAAATATAAATCACAGGAAGAGGCAAGAGAGATTCTTCATGGAATCAAGGCGCTTCGCATCGCCAACAAGGAAGCGGAGATTCTTGTCAATGTCGATCCTGGAAGTGAGAATCTCTAGACACAACGCCTTCTGATTTTGTTACAATAATACGGCACAAAAAAGGAGAAAATCATGGTAACAGTCTCGATTCTTGGCATGGACTATTATGAGGCCATCGCCAAAACAAAATTACTTCATAAGAAACTTGTCGAAGTCTATGGCATTCAGGATGATGAACTCGAGTTCTTCGCTCCGGAATCCTTCATCATTCATGATGGATTCGAGCAGACATCCTTCCGCTTGAACATCCAGGTCGAAGCACCCTATGATGACGAGGATAAGGAAGAGGAAGTCAAGGATATCCTCTTTGACGCCCTAAAGGATACCGCCATCCATATCCGTGTGGTCTTCCGCTATTATGATCCGGAACATGAATACATCCACATCGATGATTCGTATCCAAAATACATGTCGGAATCCAATACGGTGAAAGCCGACAATCATGATCACAATCATGAGGATGAGAATGAGGAACAGGAAGAGGAGATTTATGATGAACCCTATATGGGAGACATCATCTCGCAGTTCGACGAATATATCAAGGAACATCCCGATGCGAGCACCAAGGAAGTCTATGAGGCTCTCTCCGGTATCCGCGAGGAAGTGACCCAGAAGCATCATACCGATGAGGAAGACGACAACGACGATTTCGGAAACGATCAGAACGAATAAAAAAAGATGGCTATCAGTGCTGAAAGAGAATAAGAAATCTCTTTGGACTTGATAGTCTTTTTCTTTAGTTCAATTACTTCTTTTCTTCAACCAACATCTTTCGGATATCCGAGAAGAATTCCACGAATTTTCTTAGTGGTCCATCATAGTTCATGTTGAAGAGATGAAGCTCTGGGGAACAAGGTGGCATTTCCTTTGTCATTCCATTTTCATAGAAATAGTGATCTTCCAATTTGTCTATTGGAAGCAGGCAGTTGTCAATGAGAAATAGGACATGGACTTTCGGTATCTTGATAAGCCCGCGGCGATTCTCTTTTCCGAATCGGACGATGAGCTGCATGGCATAGGCATAGGCCTTCTGAGGAAGATCGTCTGCATCCTCTTTCTCAAACTCGATGCAGTAGTGGGTTCCTTTCTTATCGACAGCATTGATATCCAGAAAGCAATTATGTTCCTCTGGGACGTCAAGCGCAGGACATTTTTCTTTTTCATTGACACTCTTGATCTGGATGTCCTTATTTTTCAGAAGAGTCTGGATGACATGCTCAATCAGAGACATGTTTTCCTTGGCCGACTTTCCAAGGGTGAAAGTGGATAGTGACTTCTTCTCTTCATCTTCTTTTGTGAATTCCATATTCTGTACTCCTTCATAGATATATTGTCCTGAAGGAGTGGGAAATGACGGAAAATGTTTTTCTTTGATCAGAAGAGAATCTGTTTCCTGCTCTCGATATCTCTGCTATGGAAATAGACGACGTTCTGGAAATGATTCCTGGATACAAGGATGTCGGCTTCTTTTTTGCTTTGATGAACATTCACCCTGGAAAAGAAGACGTTCTTTCTATTTTTCATCAGAAAATCAGAATAACTTCCTTCATCGATGGTGCCTGTAAAGAGGATGGATGCTTCTTTCTCTTTGTTGACGATTTCTCTGGATATTTTATTTTCCAGTTGCGGATCCTGGATCAGAAGAATCCGAGCATCCTTTGTCTCTTTTATCTCGATATCCTTTTTTAGATAGACCTCCTTTTCTTCGATGAAGAAATCCGCATTCTCCATTCGATAGGGAATTTCTTCTTCGTTTAAGAAGGAGATGATATCCATATTCCTTCCATTCTTCGGAAGAGGAAGAATGATTTCACTTGGAATCTCTTTTATTCTCGAGAGAAATGATTTCCTATTTTCTTCATAGGAGTTTTCTTCTTTATAGGCGGAATCGACAATGGCGAGATTTGCTTGGATATTTCTTAGCTTATCCACGGCGAAGACACTCTCTTCGAGATAGTCTCCTGTATAGAGAATCGTCTTATCAGAAAGATGAATCTCCAAGGAAAGACTTCCATAGCAGTGACCGCTTCTTCTTGGAAAGAAAAGAAGGTCTTCCTTCAGCTGCAGAGGAACATTCGGTGTGAGATAGAGGATGTCATCGATTTTCGTTTTCAGAAGCTGTTCTGTTTCCTTTGAGCAGAGAAGTGTTCCATGAAATCCTCTTCTTAGTAGTTCATCGACAGCACCTGTATGATCGAGATGGGAATGGGAAAGAAAGAGATAGTCGATGTTTCTGACATCGACGAAAGAGAAATCAGGACATTCGTTCTTTTCTCCTCTTCCACAGTCAAGAAGGATTCTGTATTTCTCATTCTGGATCAGAAAACAGTTTCTTCCATGCTCATGGATTCCACCCAGTGCGATATATTCCATAAATCAGTCAACCTCTCTTATATCACTTTGGGAATAGGAAATCGTCATTTTGGATGAAAGAGGAATCTCTTTCTCAGAATGGAAATAGAAGAGACGGTCGATTTCATCTTTTCCGACGATATGATATCTTCCTCCCAGGTACTGGGATTGGAGAACCTGGATGTCGATCTTGGTTTCTTTCTCTTCGGAAAGAGAGATATCTTCCGGCCTGAGGAAATGATGATCATCCAAGAAGGAGGCTTTTCCGATGAAGTTGGCGACAAAAGTGCTTTTTGGATTCCAATAGATCTGCTCCGGGCTTCCTTTTTCGATGATTTTTCCCTGGTTCATGATGATGATGGAATCGGAGATGGACATCGCCTCTTCCTGATCATGGGTGACAAAGATGCTTGTGGTACCGAGTTTCTTCACTAGGCTTCTTATTTCAAGACGCATCTCTTCTCTTAAGATAGCATCCAGAGCAGAGAGGGGTTCATCAAAAAGGATGACATCCGGAGATATGACGATGGCTCTGGCAATGGCGACTCTCTGTTTCTGTCCACCGGAGAGTTCATTGGGCATACGATGGGCAAAAGAATCCATCTTGACAAGACGGAGTGCTTCCAAAGCCTTCTCTTCACTTTCCTTCTTGTATTCCTTGTAGTTCTTCAGGTAGTCCTTCAATCCGACTTTTTTGCGGTTGGTATAGGCATAGCGCACATTCTCCAAGACGTTCATATTGGGCCACAGAGCGAAGTCCTGGAAGACAAAGGCGATATTTCTTCTGAAGGGTTCGACATCGATCTTCTTCTCTTCGTCAAAGACGACATTCTCACCAAGAAGGATCCTTCCGGTATCGGATTTCTCTAATCCGGCAATGATCCGTAAAAGGGTGGTCTTCCCACATCCGGAAAGGCCAAGAAGGGTCGTCAGATTTCCGCTTTCGATATGAAGAGACAAATCTTCGAGGACCTTCGTCTTCTTATCGAATGTTTTGGATATATTCTGTATGGAGAGGTTCATGCTTTTTTCTTTTCCTTTCTTGTATGGAAGAATTCCAGAGGCAGTAATAGAGCCAAGGTCAGAAAGACCGAGACGACCGCGAGAGCCATGGCAGCCTGCTGGTTTCCCTGTTCGAACTGCCGATCGATATATAAGGAAATCGTGTAATAGCTCGGTGGCTGAAGAAGCTTGGCAGTGACAAGTTCACGTAATGTGATGATGAAGGTCATGGCAAAGCCATAGAAGGCTCCTTTCATGGCTTTGGGAAGAATGATGAAGAAATCGGTTCTTGCCTGGTTCTTCGAATAGATTTCCCCAGCTTCGATCATGCTATGAGGCATCTGGACAAGACTGTTTTTGATATACGAGAGCATGCCAGGAAGAAAGACGACGCTATAGCCGATTACAAGCATCCATTTCGTCCGATAGACGGGGAAGGCTTGATAGATGGCATTGAAGAACATGATCATGCCGATGCCGATGACGATATTCGGAATCATCTGCGGAAGCATGGAAAGGAATTCCACGCCTTTTCCGAGTTTCTTCTTCCTATTCCGAAAGATATAGATTCCAAAGACAAGTCCGATAAGAAGGATGATGGATGTCGAGACAAGTCCGATGAAGAAGGAATTTCTGATGGCGTCAAATCCGCTTGCGAAGCCTTCTTCTCCAAGGAATGCAATTCTGTAGTTGTCCCATGTGAAGTTTCCTTCGGCGGAGAGATTTTTGTAGAGCGTATTCTTGAAGGAAGAAACGATGATGGTGAATAAGGGCATGACAGCGGAAAAGAAGAAGATGAGAAGAAGGAAAAGAGAACCAAGGACACAGGGAAGGATTCTTTTATCGATTTTTCCTTCTCCTTCTTCTTTCAGGGCGACACTCTTTTTGTTCGTGATGACAATCTGGATGACCCAGAGGATCATGCAGATCGAAACAAGAAGGGAAGCCAAGGAGGAAGCCATGGAAAAGTCGATCGGAGCCACCTGCATCTTATTGGTGATGAGGGTGGTGAAGACAAGGACGTTGATCTCCGGACCGAAGGTGGCCGGTGTTCCGTATTCGCTTAAGGCCTTGACGAAGACAAGGAAGGCACCGATGGCAAAATTCGGAAGAAGAATCGGTGCATAGACCTTGATGAATCTCTTGAATCGATTCTTCAGATAGACGTCACTTGCATCATCCAAACTCTTCGGAAAACTAGAGAAGGCTCCTTTGAGCATGGTCATCAAAAAAGGAGAGGTATGCATCGACATAATCCAGACCATGCCGAAGAAAGAATAGAAGGAACTCGCTAGAGGACGAAGGAAGGGAATATTCCTGTAGAGGATGCCGTTTCTTTGCATGAAAAGCATCCATCCCATGGAATTGATGTATGGTGGGACCATGAAGGGAATCATCAATAGAAGATCAAGCCACCAGATTTTCTTCAGCCTCGTCTTGGATAGGACATAGGCTTCGATGATGCTGATGAAGGAGGAAAGAAGGGTGACAGAAAGACCGAGATACAGGGAATTGAGGATCGCAGATCCGATTTCCTCGATGGAAAACATATTCTGATAGTTCAGGAATGTGAATTGGTTATTCGCATCCAAAAAAGACTGATGGAAGATCGAGAAAATCGGCATGAGGATAAAAAAGACAGAGAAAACGCAAAGAAGAATACCTATCGTCAGGTATTCCAGTCTGCGTCTGTCTTTGAATAAGGAAGACACGAAGGACATTTTATTTCTTCAGGAGTGCGACAAAGTCTGTGGCGATCTTTGTGCCGTTCGTAGCCATATCATTCCAGTTGAGATTCTCAAGCTGGTTTATCTCAGAAGTGCCAAGTCTTTCACTGTTGGCGCTGACATCACTTCTTCCTGGAAGAAGATAGGCCTTGGCGACGAGTTCCTGAGCAGCGGTGGAGCAAAGATAGTCCATCACCTTCTTTGCCTCACTGACATGGGTCGAACTGTTCATGATCATCGCCGGTCTGGCATTGATGACGGTTCCACCCTTTGGATAGTAGATATCGATCGTTTTTCCTTTTTTCTTATCGGAATAGGCATTGTAGTCCACACCACCGACAAGAATATCGACTTTTCCGGATTCCACATCCGCCAGAGCCGTTTTGTTCCCTCCACCATTCTTTAATCCATTGTCAGCCCAACTGTTGAAGTCCTTATAGGCGGCTATCTCTCCTTTGGAGGAGACATAGCCAGCTAAGAAATCCTTGCAGGCGCCTGACTTGGTCGGATCAGGAATCGACATCTTGGCTTCCCCGGATTCCTTCAAGACACCGTTGACCTTGTCTTTATCACCGAAGTCTTCCCAATCGAGTTTTTCGATTTTCTCCTTGTCGACGAATTCCGTATTGTAGAGAACACCGACAGCCGAGGCACTTGTGCCCCAGATCTTATTGCTTTCGTGCTTGAATTCACTCGCTAGTTTCTCGCTTCCTTCCGGAGTGTAGGCCATGAGACTCAGATTGGACAAGGAAGAGATGCCATCACTCCAGGAAGCCAGTATCAGGACATCACAGACGGGATTCGTCTTTTCGGCTTCGATCTTGGCCAACAATTCACCTGTCGTACCCGATGTGACGACCATATCGATATCACTGTATGTCTTTTCGAAATCCGCTTCCAAATTGGTCTGCAGTCCAGCCGGAGAAGGCATATAGACATTCACGGTCTTTTTTTCGGTATCCGCAGTTCCTGTATTCGGATTTGCCGTTGTTTGGCTATCACTGGATGAAGAAATCGTCTTGCATCCCGAGAGAGACAAAGTGAGCATCGCCATTCCTAAAAATAATTTTTTCGCTTTCATGTGTTTTTTCCTCGTTCTCCATTTTAGGATAGGAAGAAGGAAGAAGGCTGTAAAACATCGAAAAGATTGTAAAGGGTTTGTAAATAGGATGGATGAAAAAGGAATGGATAAAAAGACCTTCCTAAGGTTTGTAGGCTCACATTCTTTCGGTTGGAAGCCTATTTTTCTTTCGGTTCAGGTGAAACTTTTAAACATAATCTCATATATGGATTCATCATACAAAAACAAAAATTATAGTGATTCTTCAATGAGATGATTCTTTTCTTTATGAAAAAGATGTCTCATAAATCAAAAATGCAATGTTGAACTGAAACGTAAACTCCCAGCAAAATTATACGCTCTTGGATAATTCCTCCGCCAGGAACTGG